>NZ_JACCFY010000001.1:3300000-3569370 GCF_013410745.1 Nesterenkonia xinjiangensis
AACCAGCTGGGCGCCAGGCAGGGCGCAGGTGCTGTGTACCTCAACGCCCACCACCCGGACATCCACCGGTTCCTGGACACCAAGCGTGAGAACGCCGACGAGAAGATCCGGATCAAGACCCTGTCCCTGGGCGTGGTGGTTCCGGACATCACCTTCGAGCTCGCCAAGCGCAACGAGGACATGTACCTGTTCTCCCCGTACGACGTCGAACGCGTCTACGGCAAGCCCTTCAGCGAGATCTCGGTGACGGAGAAGTACTACGAGATGCTCGACGACGCGCGCATCCGCAAGACGAAGATCAGCGCTCGGGAGTTCTTCCAGACCCTCGCGGAGATCCAGTTCGAGTCGGGCTATCCCTACGTGATGTTCGAGGACACGGTGAACCGGGCGAACCCGATCGCCGGTCGGATCACGATGTCCAACCTGTGCTCTGAGATCCTGCAGGTCTCTGAGCCCAGCGCCTACCGCGCGGACCTCGGCTACGAGACCGTGGGCAAGGACATCTCCTGCAACCTCGGCTCGCTGAACATCGCCCGCACCATGGACTCCCCGGACTTCGGGCAGACCATCGAAACGGCGATCCGTTCGCTCTCCGCGGTCTCGGACATGTCGTTCATCGACTCCGTGCCTTCCATCGCCGACGGCAACCGTCGGTCCCACGCCATCGGCCTGGGCCAGATGAACCTGCACGGATACCTGGCCCGTGAGAAGGTCCACTACGGGTCCGAGGAAGGCATCGACTTCACCAACATTTACTTCTACACCGTGCTGTTCCACGCGCTGCGGGCCTCGAACCAGCTGGCCCAGGACACCGGCGAGAAGTTCGACGGCTTCGAGGACTCGACCTACGCCTCCGGCACGTTCTTCGACAAGTACACCGAGCAGGTCTGGGAGCCGGAGACCGAGAAGGTCCGCGAGCTGTTCAGCCACGTGCACATCCCTACGCAGGCGGACTGGCGTGAGCTGAAGGCTTCCGTGATGGAGCACGGCATCTACAACCAGAACCTGCAGGCGGTGCCGCCCACGGGGTCGATCTCCTACATCAACAACTCGACCTCCTCGATCCACCCGGTGGCCTCGAAGATCGAGATCCGCAAGGAAGGGAAGATCGGACGGGTCTACTACCCGGCTCCCTACCTCAACAACGACAACCTGGAGTACTACCAGGACGCGTACGAGATCGGCTACGAGAAGATCATCGACACCTATGCCGCGGCCACCCAGCATGTGGACCAGGGCCTGTCGCTGACGCTGTTCTTCAAGGACACCGCCACCACCCGCGACATCAACAAGGCCCAGATCTACGCATGGAAGAAGGGCATCAAGACGCTGTACTACATCCGTCTGCGTCAGCTGGCCCTGGAGGGCACCGAGGTCGAGGGCTGCGTGTCCTGCATGCTGTGAGCCCCACCCGGGCCCAGCGCCGCCGTACGATCTCCGGACAGACATCGCCTGCCCCGCAGGCGCCGCCAGCACGAGAAGAGAGACCTCACCCGAGATGACCACATCAGCAGGAGCAACGACCTCCGCGACGCTGCTCGACCATGTCGAGGCGATCAACTGGAACCGGATGCAGGACGACAAGGACGGCGAGGTCTGGAACCGTCTGGTCAACAACTTCTGGCTGCCCGAGAAGGTCCCGCTGTCCAACGACGTCCAGTCCTGGGCGACGCTGACGCCCGAAGAGAAGACACTCACGATGCGGGTCTTCACCGGGTTGACGCTGCTGGATACGATCCAGGGCACCGTGGGCGCCGTCGCGCTCATCCCACATGCGCTCACCCAGCATGAGGAGGCGGTGTACACCAACATCGCGTTCATGGAGTCGGTGCACGCGAAGTCCTACTCCTCGATCTTCTCCACGCTGTGCTCCACCAAGGAGATCGACGACGCCTTCCGCTGGTCCCGGGAGAACCCGAACCTGCAGCGCAAGGCACAGATCGTCATGGACTACTACCACGGCGCAGACGGGCTGAAGAAGCGGGTGGCCTCGACCATCCTGGAGTCTTTCCTGTTCTATTCCGGCTTCTACCTGCCGATGCACTGGTCAGCCCACGCCAAGCTGACCAACACCGCTGACGTGATCCGGCTGATCATCCGTGATGAGGCCGTGCACGGCTACTACATCGGCTACAAGTACCAGCGCGCTCTGGAAGCCGAGACTCCGGAACGCCGCCAAGAGCTCAAGGACTACACCTTCGACCTGCTCTTCGAGCTCTACGAGAACGAGGTGCAGTACACCCACGACCTCTACGACGGTGTCGGCCTGTCCGAGGACGTGAAGAAGTTCCTGCACTACAACGCCAACAAGGCACTCATGAACCTGGGCTACGAGGCGATGTTCCCCAAGGACGTCACCGACGTGAACCCGGCGATCCTCTCTGCCCTGAGCCCCAACGCCGACGAGAACCATGACTTCTTCTCCGGCTCCGGGTCCTCCTACGTCATCGGCAAGGCCGTGGAGACCGAGGACGAGGACTGGGACTTCTGAGGTGACCGCACAATCAGGGACCGAGGCCCGGGCGACGCCGGAGCTCGCCATGGGGGACTTCTTCTATGAACCCCTCGGCGACGGCCGGTTCCGCTCCACGGTCCACGCCCAGGGGGCGTGGAATCCGCACGAGCAGCACATGGCGCCCGCCACCGGCCTGCTCACCCACGCGCTGGAGTCCTTCCAGCCGCGGGAGGATCTGCGTCTGGCTCGGCTGAGCCTCGACATCCACGGAATCATCCACGCGGGCGAGGTCGAGGTCACCACCCGGATGATCCGTCCCGGACGGACGATCGAGCTGGTGGAGGCGGAGATGACCGCCCAGGGGCGCACGGCCGTGGTCGCCCGCGGATGGCGGCTGCAGACCGCGGACACCACCGCGGTGGCGGCTGTCGAGGACGCGTCGATCGGCACCCCGGACGGGCTTCCCGGAGGGGACGGCATGTCGGTGTGGCCCGGCGGCTACATCCGTTCCCTGGAGATCCGGGTGGGGGAGGAGCACCGGCCCGGTAGAGGAATCACCTGGCTGCGCAATCCCTATGAGATGGTCGCCGGCCACGCCACCGGCTCGCTGGTCAGGCTCCTGGGCATGGTCGACACCGCCAACGGTGTGGCGCCGCGTGTGTCTCCGGGGCCGGACTCCTGGATGTTTCCCAACGTCGACCTGCAGATCCACCTCCATCGAGCCCCCGTGGGCGAGTGGCTCGGCATGCAGACCTGCCAGACGTTCGGCGAGGACGGGATCGGCCTGACCTCCTCGGTTCTGCATGACATCGCCGGTCCCTTCGGCCGGGCCGAACAGATCCTCACCGTTCGTCCGTTGTGAAGAGAACTCGACGCCGGCCCCGCCCGGTCCCTGAGCTGAACCTGCGTCGGCAGACCGAGTCCCTGGGCGTCAGCGCAGATCTCGAAGAGGCCATCTCCCTGCTGCAAGGCACCCGTGACGGATCTGCAGTTCCGCTGCTGCGGCTCTATCGTCCGCTCCCCACGGTCGCCTTCGGCCAGCGCGACCGTCGACTGCCCGGTTTCGAGGCCGCGGCTCAGGCTTGCCGTCGGCTGGGGTACGAGCCGCTGGTGCGCCGGGCAGGGGGCCGTGCGGCGGCCTACCACCCAGGCTGCCTCGTGGTGGACCACATCGAACCTGACCCGGACCCGATCGTGGAGTCGCGAGACCGCTTTGCCGCCTTCGGAGAGCTGCTCACCGACGTGCTGGTCTCCTGCGGCCTGGACGCACGCCTGGGAGAGATCCCCGGTGAGTACTGCGCCGGCAGGGAATCCGTCCATGCTGTCGGAGGCGGTGAGACCGGGGCCTGGTCGTCCGACCGCCGGGTGAAGATCATCGGCACCGCCCAGCGCGTGATCGCCACCGGCTGGCTGTTCTCCTCGGTGATCGTCGTCCAGGGCGGCCCTTCTGTGCGTCGTGTCCTCAGCGAGGTGTACGGGCATCTGAACATCCCCTGGGATCCGCTGACCGCCGGCGCGGCCGACGAGCTGCGTCCTGGTCTGGACGTGGACGCAGTGGAGCAGGCCGTGCTGGAGACCTATAGGCGCCACTGGCGGCTCGTCCCCGAGAGGCACGAGGCCGTGACGTCGGGATGAGCGCCGCGCAGCGGGTCCCGCTGTCGGGTGTCAGTGTCCGCGGTCTACCCATTCTTGGAGGTGGGGCTTCTCGGCCTGGATCCGGGTGGAGTCTCCGTGGCCGGGGTGGACCTCGGTGTTCTCGGGGAGCTTGGTGAAGATCTGGTCTCGGATGGACTCGATGATCGTCTCGAAGCTGCTGTGGGACCGACCAGTGGCTCCGGGGCCTCCTTGGAAGAGGGTGTCCCCGGAGAAGAGCACCGAGCCGCGGGAGCCGTCGGTGTGGGGGAGGTCTTCGGCGTAGAAGCAGGTGGAGCCGGGGGAGTGTCCGGGGGTGTGGATGGCGGTCAGGCGGGTGTCGGAGATGGTGAAGACATCGCCATCGGAGATCTCCACCTCAGGCAGGGCATGGGCGTGGACCTGCTCCCAGAGCACGTGATCGGCGGGGTTGAGATGGATGCGGCCCCCGACCTTGCGCTGGACCTCGAAGACTTCACGGATGTGATCGTCATGGCCATGGGTGAGCAGGATGCCCAAGACCTGGCGGTCACCGACCTGCTGGGCCACAGCCTCGGCGTCGTGGGCGGGGTCGATGATGAGCACTTCCTGGTCATCGCCGAGGAGGTAGACGTTGTTCTCCACCTCCCAGGTTCCTCCGTCCAGGGAGAAGGTTCCTGCGGTGATCAGATGTTCGATGCGTGCCGTGGTGGTCATCGGGTGGACTCCTCTTAGCCGATTTCGACGACGCTGCGCAGGACGTCGCCGTGGTTCATGGTGGTGAAGGCTTCTTGGACTTGGTCCAGGCGGATGCGCTCGGTGACGAAGGCATCCAGGTCTAGGCGATTCTGGCGGTAGAGGTCCACCAGCATGGGGAAGTCGCGGCTGGGCAGGCAGTCGCCGTACCAGGAGGATTTCAGGGCTCCGCCGCGGCCGAAGATGTCGATCATGGGCAGTTCCACGCTCCAGGAGGGGTCTGGGACACCGACGAGTACGACGCGGCCGGCGAGGTCGCGGGCGTAGAAGGCTTGGGTGTAGGTCTCGGGGCGGGCGACGGCGTCGATGACGACATCGGCGCCGAATCCGCCGGTGAGTTCGCGGATGGCTTCTACCGGATCAGTGCTGCCTGCCTCCACAGTGTGGGTGGCGCCGAGTTGGCGGGCTTTGTCGAGTTTTCTGGGGTCGAGGTCTACGGCGATGATGGTGGTGGCTCCGGCGAGGCGGGCTCCGGCGATGGCGGCGGTGCCGACTCCGCCGCAGCCGATCACGGCCACCGATTCTCCGCGGGCCACCTCACCGGTGTTGATCGCTGCCCCGATGCCGGCCATCACCCCGCAGCCCAGGAGTCCGATGGCGGCGTCGTGCTCTTCTTTGGTGTCTTCGATGAGGGTGCATTGGCCGGCGGCGACCAGGGTCTTTTCGGCGAAGGCGCCGATGCCTAGGGCGGGTTCTAGGGGGGTGCCGTCGGTCAGGGTCATTTTCTGGGTGGCGTTGTGGGTGTTGAAGCAGTATTGGGGCTGGCCTTTGCGGCAGGCGCGGCAGTCTGCGCAGACGGCGCGCCAGTTCAGGATGACTTTGTCCCCGGGGCTGATCGAGGTGACTCCTTCGCCGATGGCGGTGACGCGGCCGGTGGCTTCGTGGCCTAGCAGGTAGGGGTAGTTCTGGCCGATGAGGCCTTTTTGGTAGTGCTGATCGGTTTGGCAGACCCCGCAGGTGAGGATGTCCACCAGGGCCTCTCCGGGGCCGGGGTCGGGGATGATGATCTTCTCCAGGGTGGCTGGGGCGTCTTGGGCGGTGACGACGACAGCATTGACGGTATGAGGCATCAGGCTCTCCGAGACTCGGCAGGTGGTCCGCTCATCATGGCATCATCGACCCCGGTCGGGGAAGAGCGAGAACCTGGTCAGCACGTCCAAGACTGCAGGTCAGCGGCCTGCTCGGAGGCAGGGGTCTGCACATGTCACCTGCCGCGTCGGCTCAGATGCCCAGCGCCTGCGGCAGCTCGATCGCGATGCTGGCGGCGACCAGCAGGTAGATCAGCACCAACACGACCCACCACCAGTCCGCGGTCACCCGGCGGACGGCCCCGGATGCCGGGATGGTCCCGGTGAGGATGTTCCGGGCGGTGACCGACACGGTCATCGGGATCACAGCGGCCCAGACGACCATGCAGTAGGGGCACAGCGCACCGATGGTGTAGACGGCCTGGGACCACAGCCAGACGCAGAACCCGAAGGCGAACAGCACCCCGGCCTGCAGCCCGAGCCAGTACCAGCGCGGTGGCCGCAGTCCCGCCAGGAGCGTGATGCCGACAGCGATCACGACGGGGAAACCCACCACGCCGAGGAAGATGTTCGGAAAGCCGAAGGTGGCCGCCTGCCAGGAGTCCATGACCTCTCCGCAGGACACCCACGGATTGATGTCGCATGCGGTCGAGTGCTCGGGATCCTGCCAGAGCAGGATGCGTTCATGGAGCAGCAGGAAGCTGGCCGCGGCACCGACGAGGCCGGTCGTGATCAGCCAGATCGCCATGGTGCGACGACTGAATGCGCGGCTGGTCTCCGCAGCCTCAGGCGGCACTGGACGGGCGCGATCATCGGTCCCGGAGGGCGGGGTGGTGTCCACTGACATGGCTCAGATTGTACGGGGGATGCCTGCATGTTTCCTCGGGGACGGCTCCACGATGTGCGATACTGAGAATCACCGACGTGCGGACCACACCCGGACGTCGGAAGAGCTTGACTGCTCCGACAACTGCACAGCCGCACCGCACGCATGGGCCCAGGCGACGCCGGCACCCGTCGTGGACGAGGCGACGAGCCCGAGTCCGCACGGATCCGACGAGACGATGGACGAGAAGGCGCAAGATGCCGCCGCCGACGCCCCGGGAGTCCTGCACGGCCCCGAGCCTGCGCAGGTGCGGACGCAGCGCGGAGTGAATGTTCGCGGACAGGCCGTGAAGAGCGCACAGCGGAAACCCGTTGTCAGCGCCCGGCGTGGACCGCGAGGCTGCAAGAGCAGAACTTGCAGACATCGACGATGTGCCTCGGCCGCACCCGCTGTGAGAGAGCGGGGGACGGCGGCCGGAGGAATGACCGTACAAGCGGCCGGCGCGAGGGTGGGTGTGGCAGCCTCGGCGTCGGCATGGAGCAACCGAACAATGTCGCACACAGACACGCCGAACGACACGGCGTCAACACAGGACACCGCGGGCGCAGACATCTTCAACCCGTTCAGCCCGCCCGCCGAGGACATCGGGACTGACCAAGAGTCGGCGGAGGACACTGAGCAGCGCGCCCAGCCCGCCGCTCAGGATCAAGGCGAGGAGACCCCCGAGCCCTCGGAGGCGGACACCACCGCAGCAGAGGCGGAGCAGTCGGCCCCTGCTGACCCGGTGGCCGTGCTCTTCCAGGCCCCGGACCTCACAGCTGTGGAGCAGGTCCGCCGCTCCCGGCCCCCGTCGAAGCGGGACGACCAGCAGGACGACGACGCGCCGGCCCGCAGTCGTAGGGACGGCGGCTCCCGAGACAGCAGTTCCCGGAACGAAGATTCTCGCGACGACGAATCCGGAGATGACTCGCCTCGTCGGGGTCGCCGGACCGCACAGAGCCGCCAGGGCAGCTCCACCGAAGACGCCCGTGGAGATTCGGCCGAGGAGACCCAGCACGACGAGGCCGGGGAAGCCCGTGACGACGCTGGTGACCACGCTGGTGACGATTCCGAGGACGGCGAGTCCTCGGGCGGTCAGCGGCGCTCCCGGCGCAAGCGTCGCCGTGGCGGACGAGGTCGCAGCAGACAGCAGTCCGACTCTGAGGACGGATCCTCCGCAGACTCTGGTGAGGACGCCGGGAAGCAGCGCGGCCGCGAGGACTCCGCCTCGGCGGACGCCTCTGAGGACTCGGACCAGGGCGAGGAGGCCCGTGACGAGGACGGCCAGGTGGTCCGTCGGCGTCGTCGGCGTCGACGCGGCTCCGTGGACATGGAGGTCGCCGGCGGCGACGGCGACGACCCCGAGCACACCGTCACCCGTGTCCGAGCCCCACGGGAGGCCGCCGAGCCCGCCGCTCCCACCAAGGTGACCGGGCTGAAGGGCTCCACCCGTCTGGAGGCCAAGCGGCAGCGGCGGCGCGCGTCACGGGAGACCGGTCGTCGTCGGCAGGTCATCACCGAGGCTGAGTTCCTGGCCCGCCGCGAGTCGGTGGATCGCCAGATGATCGTCCGTCAGAAGGGCGACCGGATCCAGATCGGCGTCCTGGAGGACGGCGTGCTCGCCGAGCACTACGTCTCCAACACCCAGCAGGACTCGCTGATCGGCAACGTGTATCTCGGCAAGGTGCAGAACGTCCTGCCCTCCATGGAGGCGGCCTTCGTGGACATCGGCCGCGGACGCAACGCGGTGCTGTACGCCGGTGAGGTGGACTGGGACTCGGCGAACCTCGACGGCGCTCCGCGCAAGATCGAGAATGCGCTGAGGTCCGGCGACTCCGTACTGGTGCAGGTGACCAAGGACCCGGTGGGCCACAAGGGCGCGCGGCTGACCAGCCAGGTGTCACTGCCGGGCCGGTATCTGGTCTTCGTCCCCGGAGGTTCCATGACCGGGATCTCGCGGAAGCTGCCCGACACCGAGCGCTCCCGCCTGAAGAAGATCCTCAAGGAGCACATGCCTGACAAGGCCGGGGTGATCGTGCGCACCGCCGCCGAGGGCGCCTCGGAGGAGGAGCTCACCAACGACATCAACCGCCTGCGGGCGCTCTGGGAGACCATCCAGACGCAGAAGGGCGACCGCAAGGTCCTGCCGCCTGAGCTGCTCTACAGCGAGCCCGACCTGACCATCAAAGTCGTTCGCGACGTCTTCAACGAGGACTTCTCCTCGATGGAGATCCAGGGGGAGGAGACCTGGGACAACGTCGAGGCCTACGTGACCTACGTGGCGCCCCACCTGCTCGACAGGCTTCGCCGCTGGGAGCCGGAGGAGCAGCGGGCGGAGGACATCTTCAGCCACCACCGCATCGATGAGCAGCTGGCCAAGGCGCTGGACCGCAAGGTCAATCTGCCCTCCGGAGGCTCACTCGTCTTCGACCGCACCGAGGCGATGACCGTGGTGGACGTCAACACGGGCAAGTTCACCGGGTCGGGCGGGAACCTCGAGGAGACCGTCACCCGGAACAACTTGGAGGCGGCTGAGGAGCTGGTGCGTCAGCTGCGGCTGCGCGACATCGGCGGCATCATCGTCGTCGACTTCATCGACATGGTCCTGGAGTCCAACCGGGACCTGGTGCTCCGCCGCCTGGTCGAATGCCTGGGGCGGGACCGCACCAAGCACCAGGTCGCCGAGGTCACCTCCCTGGGGCTGATCCAGATGACCCGCAAGCGCATGGGCACCGGCCTTCTCGAGGTCTTCTCGGAGTCGTGCGAGCACTGCGCCGGACGCGGAGTGCTCACCCATGGGGAGCCTGTGGGGCACACCCCGTCCTACACGTCCCAGGGCGAGGTGCGCTCCGGGAAGGGCTCGAAGAAGCGGCGCAGCAAGAAGGGCGGCAAGGGGCCCTCCGGCGGTGAGCAGCACAGCGAGCCGAGCGCCGAGGAGCGGGAGAAGCAGGAGAAGGCCCGCCAGGCTCTGGCCCAGGTCGCCGCTGCGACCACCGGACAGACCGACGACGGGTCCGGCGAGAGCTCCCACGGATCCGGCAGCTCCTCCGCGAAGGATGACTCCACGAGGGGTGCCACCGAGGAGGAGCCGAGCTCAGGGCGTCGTCGCCGCGGACGCAAGCCGCGTCGGGCCACCGGCGGAGGTCGCGTGGACGTCGACGAGGCCTCGGGCGCTCAGGACTCCTCCGGGGCTGGCTCCGGAGACGGCTCCGGGACGCGTTCCGGGAACCGCACGTCCGGCGAAGTCGAGACCCCGGTGCTCACCATCGGGGGAGAGCCGGTGCCGGTGCCGCGCGGTGAGGCTGGCGGTGCGGCACAGACCACCAAGGCGACCGAAGACGACGCCGAGAAGCGCCCGGTCTCGCTGGACTCGCTGGACGAGGCGCTGGCTTCGCGTTCCGGCGACAACGCTGCGGCAGAGCAGGAGGGGTCCACGGGCTCCTCGGCCGGACGCCCGAAGGGGCGCCGTCGTCGGCGGGCTGCCGGCTCGGCTCAGGGTGCCGGCGGCGAGGTGCGGGAGGTGTCCGCCGAGGTCTCCGGACCCAGCCGCACCTTCAGCAGCACCGCTGCCGGGTCCTCGAAGGCTCCGGAGCCCTCCGCTGCCGCGGAGGAGCCGGTGATGCTCGGTGTCGGGGTCAGCGCTGAGAAGCTCAATCAGGGCGCCGCGGGCCCCCGTGATCAGGATGCGGAGGCCGTCGGTGGATCGGGGAAGAGGGGCGACGACGACGGGGATGTCGCCACCTCGGAGTGACAGGCGTGTCGCAGGGCTGTCCGGTTGCTGCAGGGCGCTTCTTCCCGTAAAGTAGATCCCTGGTGTCATCGGCACCAGCACGTCTTCTGCGCTCGGAAGCGAACGAGTACACCGGCAGTCCGACGACCCGCACGCCTGAGCTCCTCAGCCGTTCTGCGAGTCCCGCCTGGCCGTCGTCGAGTCCTCGTCTCCGACCAGATCAAGAATTTGACCGTATTTGTCATCGAGAGAAGTGAGTCCCAAGTGGTGTACGCGATTGTCCGCGCTGGCGGCCGCCAGGAGAAGGTTTCCGTCGGAGACCTCGTGACCCTTGACCGCGTCCCGGGCGAGGCAGGCAGCACCATTGAGCTGCCGGCAGTGATGCTGGTGGACGGGGACGAGGTCACCACCGCGGCCGACGACCTGGCCAAGGTCACTGTGACTGCCGAGGTCCTGGAGAACATCCGCGGCACGAAGGTGGTCATCCACAAGTTCAAGAACAAGACCGGCTACCACAAGCGCCAGGGTCACCGTTCTGAGCTGACCCGTGTGAAGGTCACCTCCATCGCCTGAGCGGCGCCGGAACGACGACGCACGCTCAACCCGTTCAACAACCCACTCAGCTGAGAGGCAGGCAGTCCCATGGCACATAAGAAGGGTGCGAGCTCGACTCGCAACGGTCGTGACTCGAACGCACAGCGCCTCGGCGTGAAGCGCTTCGGGGGCCAGGCCGTCAACGCCGGCGAGATCCTGATCCGCCAGCGCGGCACCAAGTTCCACCCCGGCACCAACGTCGGACGCGGCGGGGACGACACCCTGTTCGCCCTGGCTGACGGCGCTGTGGAGTTCGGTAGCCGTCGCGGCCGCAAGGTCGTCAACATCGTCCCAGCCGCACAGTGAGTGCGGCGCCGGGCTGAGCTGGGCGCCACGCGTCCCGCGGGCCCGGCGACTGAACGACACGAGATCGAGGACGGGCCGACACGGTCCGTCCTCGATCTGTCTTAACAGCCGGTCGAGCACCGGTGCACCGGCCCTGACAGGAGCATCACCATGGCACACTTCGTCGATCGCGTCGTGCTGCACGCCTTCGGCGGTGACGGGGGACACGGCTGCGTGTCCGTCCACCGCGAGAAGTTCAAGCCGCTCGGCGGACCCGACGGCGCCGACGGCGGTGACGGCGGTGACGTCGTCCTCGTGGTCGACCCGCAGACGACCACGCTGCTCGACTACCACCATCGGCCGCATCGGCGCGCCGAGAACGGCGGCGTCGGGCAGGGAGGACTGCGGCACGGCCGACGCGGCCCCATCCTGGAGCTGCCCGTGCCTGACGGGACCGTCGTCAAGGATCAGGACGGTGCCGTCCTGGCCGACCTGATCGGTCAGGGCGCCCGCTACACGATCGCCCAGGGTGGGCAGGGGGGCCTGGGCAACGCGGCGCTGGCCTCGAAGCGCCGCAAGGCGCCCGGATTCGCCCTGCTCGGCACCCCGGGCGAGGCGCGTGAGGTCGTCCTCGAGCTCAAGACCGTCGCAGACATCGCCCTGGTCGGATTCCCCTCGGCGGGGAAGTCCAGCCTCATCGCTGCGATGAGCGCCGCCCGGCCGAAGATCGCCGACTACCCCTTCACCACGCTGGTCCCGAATCTCGGGGTGGTGCAGGCCGGCGAGACCCGCTTCACCGTCGCCGACGTGCCGGGACTTATCCCGGGAGCGGCCGAAGGCCGCGGCCTGGGTCACGAGTTCCTGCGCCATGTGGAGCGCTGCGCCGCGCTGGTGCACGTTCTGGACTGCGCCTCTCTGGAGACCGAGCGTGATCCGCTCAGCGACTTCGAAGCCATCGAGACCGAGCTGGCCGCCTACAGCCCTGACGCTGTCGTCGATGTCGCCGGGAACGCGGGCGAGGTCGCGGTGCCGCTCAACGAGCGGCCCCGCCTGGTGGCGCTGAACAAGACCGATCTCCCCGACGGTGCTGCGATGGCGGACATGGTCCGCGAGGAGCTGGAGTCGCGCGGTCTGCGCGTCTTCGACGTCTCCGCCTTGGATCGTTCCGGGCTGCGTGCGCTGGGCTTCGCCATGGCGGAGATCGTCGAGAATGCCCGCCGTCAGCGCGAGGTGGAGCCCGCCCCCGTGCCTGTCACGGTCCGGCCGAAGGCGGTCAACACCAAGCCGTTCACCATCACGCGCGAGGAGAAGGGCGGAGAGCCGCTCTTCCGCGTGCACGGAGCGAAACCGGAACGCTGGATCCTGCAGACCGACTTCAACAATGACGAGGCCGTGGGCTACCTGGCGGACCGTCTGGCCAAGATCGGCATCGAGGACGACCTCTTCCGCAAGGGCGCCACCCCGGGCGACGCCGTGGTCATCGGCGGGGAGGACGGCGTCGTCTTCGATTGGGAGCCCACGATGGTCGGCGGCGCGGAGCACCTGGCCGGTCCGCGCGGCAGCGATCTGCGCTTCGACGACACCAGCCGTCCCACTCGTGAGCAGAAGCGTGCCGAGCAGCAGGCTCGCCGCGACGCCAAGGCCTCGGTGCGCGCCGAGATGGACGCCCAGTACGCCCACTGGGACTCCGAGGCGGCCGATGACGCCCCGGACGAGGAAGACGTCGAGATCGTCTACACCCACGGTGACCCAGAGGAAGACCTGCGCGTGGAGGACCGGCGCACCTGGCGCGAGGTCGATGAGCACGAGGCATCCGACGAGTCCCTGGATGCGTCCGAGGGGGCGGGGGAGGACTCCCGATGAGCACCCCCCGCCTGACCCAGTCGCTCATCACCGAGCGGGCCGAGATCATCCGGGCCCGCCGGCTGGTCGTGAAGGTGGGCTCCTCATCGCTGACCACCATCGACGGCGGCATCTCGGTGGACGCGCTCAACCGACTCGTGGACGCCCTGCAGCTGCTGCGGGCGCGCGGCACTGAGATCGTCCTGGTCTCCTCCGGCGCGATCGCCGCCGGTCTGGCCCCGCTCGGCCTGGCGCGCCGGCCCCACGACCTCGCCACCCAGCAGGCGGCCGCCGCCGTGGGGCAGGGCCTGCTGCTGGCCCACTACAACCGCGCCTTCGCCAGCTACCGGACCCCTGTCTCCCAGGTGCTGCTCACCGTGGAGGACCTGATCCGCCGGACGCAGTACACGAATGCGCTGCGGGCCATCGAGAAGCTGCTGAGCCTGGGCTCCGTGCCGATCGTCAACGAGAACGACGCCGTCGCGACCCACGAGATCCGTTTCGGGGACAATGACCGGCTCGCCGCGCTCACCGCCAACCTCATCCGAGCCGACGGGCTGGTGCTGCTCTCCGACGTGGATGCGCTCCACGACGGGCCGCCCGACCAGGGCGGACGTCCGGTCTCCACGGTGCGCGGTCCGGAGGACCTCGTGGGCGTGACCCTGGGCAGGCGGGGGAAGGCCGGCGTGGGCACAGGGGGCATGGTCACCAAGGTGGAGGCCGCGCAGATCACCGCGGCCAACGGGATTCCCGCGATGCTCACATCCGCAGACCAGGCTCCGCG
This sequence comes from Nesterenkonia xinjiangensis, assembly GCF_013410745.1. Classification (NCBI taxonomy): domain Bacteria; kingdom Bacillati; phylum Actinomycetota; class Actinomycetes; order Micrococcales; family Micrococcaceae; genus Nesterenkonia; species Nesterenkonia xinjiangensis. The sequence continues at coordinate 3,313,951 of NZ_JACCFY010000001.1, forward strand.
CCTCTTCGCGGGGGAAGGGGTCGGGACCTACTTCGTGGCCCAGGGCCGTCGTCGTGGGGCACGGTCCGCCTGGCTGGCCCACCTGGCCCATGTCAAGGGCCGACTCACCATCGATGAGGGGGCCGTGGCCGCCGTCGTCGAGGGCAGGAGGTCCCTGCTGCCGGCGGGGATCGCACGCGTCAGCGGGGAGTTCGAGGCCACGGATCCTGTGGAGATCGCCGATCTGCGAGGGGTGGTGCGTGCTCGAGGGCTGGTCAGCTACTCCTCCACGGAGCTGCCGAACATGCTGGGACGGTCCACCGCGGATCTCGGGAGGGACCTGGGCGCCGACTATGAGCGCCCCGTAGTCCACACCGACGACATGGTCAGAGTCCCAGTCCTCTGACCCGCGGGTCTGCACGAAGAGATGACATTCATAGGCTGAGACGTCCGAGAGACCTGGTCTCCGGACGGGAGACGACGACTAGGCTGGAGACCATGAGCGAGCAGCAGACCACCGAGCAGCAGCAGACCACCGAGCAGCAGCAGGACCTCGGCGAGGAGATCCGAAGCCTGTCCCACCGCGCCCGGGCGGCCTCCAAGCGCCTGGCGCAGATGGATCGTGAGCACAAGGACCGGACGCTCGGAGCCGTGGCCCAGGGACTGCGGGAGTCGCGTGTCGCGCTCCTGGAGTCCAACCGTGAGGACCTGGAGCGCGGACGAGAGGCCGGGCTCAGCCGTGCGCTGCTGGACCGGCTGTCCCTCGACGAGGCTCGGATCGAGCAGCTGGCCGCCTCGGTGGAGGAGATCATCGGTCTGGAGGATCCGATCGGCCGGGTCGTGCAGGGCCGCACACTGCCGAACGGGCTGCGGCTCACCCAGGTCACCGTGCCGCTCGGGGTGGTCGGAGCCATCTACGAGGCCCGCCCCAACGTCACCGTGGACATCGCTGCGTTGGCCCTGAAATCCGGCAATGCTGCTCTCCTGCGGGGCGGCTCTGCGGCCCTGCGCAGCAACGAGACGCTGCTGTCGATCATGCGCGAGGCGCTGCGTTCCACCGCCGCTCCCGTGGACGCGGTGCTGAGCATCGACCCCTACGGGCGGAAGGGCGCCACCGAGCTGATGACCCAGCTCGGTTCTGTAGACGTGCTCATTCCACGCGGTGGCCGAGAGCTGATTCAGCACGTGGTCCGGAACTCCCGGGTGCCGGTGATCGAGACCGGTGAGGGAAACGTGCACGTGTACGTGGACGCGACCGCCGACCCCGATACCGCACGCGACATCGTGGTCAACGCCAAGACCCACCGGCCCAGCGTGTGCAACGCCGCCGAGACACTCCTGCTGCACCGCGACGCGGAGAAGGCCGGTCGCGAGGTGCTGCGCGGACTGCTGCGGGTCGGCGTCGACCTTCATCTGGACCCGCGTGCCCGGGACTGGCTGCCGGTCCCCGAACCGGAGGATCCGGCACAGGACCGCACCCAGGGTGAGGTGCTCGAGCTCACGGATAAGGACTACGCCACCGAGTACCTGGACCTGCAGATGGCCGTGGGGGTGGTGGACTCCCTGGACGAGGCGATCGAGCACATCGGCCGGTGGACCACCGGTCATACCGAGGCGATCATCACGGACTCGGTCGCCGATGCGGATCGCTTCGTCGCCGAGATCGACGCCGCCGCGGTAATCGTCAACGCCTCCACACGCTTCACCGACGGCGGCCAGTTCGGCCTCGGCGCGGAGGTGGGGATCTCGACGCAGAAGATGCATGCCCGCGGTCCGATGGGTATGGGACAGCTGACCACCACCAAATGGATCGTCCGTGGGGAGGGTCAGGTGCGCGCCTGACCCGGCGGCGCCTCGGTGCGCCGGGCGTGGCGAGGTCCCCACGGGCCGTCCTGCGATCCATGGACCTGTGCCAGGCCCTTCGGTAGCGTATGTGATGTCAGACACCTTTCGGGGGCTGTTGGCTGTGCTGCAGGTCCTCGCGCCGGGGCAGAGCCGCGATCGCCAATGTGACGTTCGCGGTCATCGTCATCGAAGTCGGCATCGCGAGCACGATCATCCGCTTTGGCACTTTGGCACTTTGGCACTTTGGCACTTTGGCACTCTGGCGCTCGTCGTCGCGATGGGTCTGCAGTACGTGGGCATCGCGGGCTCGATCATCAACTTCGCCTTCGGTGCTGTGGTCGTCGGCGGCGCACTCGCCACCGCGCTGGCCTTCGGCCTGGGCGGCGGGATACCGCAGCCCGCACGCTGAGGGAGCTTGACGGGTGCGCCCCTGGGCCCATCGGGTGACACCGGTGAGGCGAGGGGCGAGCAGGGCCCCTTGTCGCGTAGACTTGGCGTGTTCTGACACGTCCGTAGAGGGAGAGGCATGCTCAACCTGCCGTTCGCCGCCCCGGTGCTGGCCGCCGAGGGTGAAGAAGAGATCGCACTCTTCATGCCCGCCGAGTGGTTCGGCATCATCATGTTCATCGTGCTGATGCTGCTGCTGCTGACCACCGTGGCGTTCTCCAGCAAGAGCAAGAGTCCCGCAGCCCGGGAGCACGAGGACCACTGAACGCAGTGCCTCCCCAGTCAGCCGCCACCTCTGATCCCGGGCGCCGCAGGATGCGGCTCGGCGTCATGGGCGGGACCTTCGACCCCATCCACCATGGGCACCTTGTGGCCGCCAGTGAGGTGGCCAGTGAGTTCCAGCTGGATGAGGTCGTGTTCGTCCCGACCGGACAGCCCTGGCAGAAGGCAGAGCGAGATGTCACCGCGCCGGAGCACAGGTATCTGCTCACGGTGATCGCCACCGCAGCCAATCCGCGGTTCACGGTCTCTCGCGTTGACATCGACCGTGCGGGCCCCACATATACGATCGACACGCTGCGGGACTTCCGCCGGCTCTATCCCGAGGCGGAACTGTTCTTCATCACCGGGGCCGACGCCATGGCTCAGATCATGTCCTGGAAGGGAGTGGACGAGCTGTGGGAGCTCGCGCACTTCGTCTCCGTCACTCGCCCGGGCTATGACTCCCAGGATTTCGGGCGTACCGAAGAGATCTCACTGATGGAGATCCCCGCGATGGCCATCTCCTCCACGGATTGCCGGGAGCGGGTCCGGGGCAACAAGCCGGTCTGGTACCTGGTGCCTGACGGCGTGGTGCAGTACATCGCCAAGCACCGGCTCTACCAGGATCTCAGCGCCGCTCGGGAAGCCTCCGACCCCACCGGCGAGGCGGTCAGGCTCGAAGCCGAGCCGCCGCATAGCATGGACGAAACCCCGCGATCACGGACCGCACAGAGTCCGCAGGAGGCTACGAGATGACAGCAGAGAATCCGGAGCAGGGCGACGGAGGCCCCGACCTCCGTGCCCGCTACCTGCCGGTGTCTCGCAAAGAGCTGCGTCGACGCCGCGAGGCGGAGCTGGCAGCGATGAAGGACGGCGGTCCGGCACCTTCTCTTGACGCCACCGACGACGTGGCTGACGAGGCGGCTGACGAGACGGATGACGAAGCCGAAGCGGCCGTCGAGCACCTGGCACCTGCGGCTCCCGTCTCCGTCTCCGCCGTGATCGATCAGGAGACGCAGAGCGCGAACACGCCTGTGGTCTCTCCCGACCGCTCGGAGGACATCCTCCCGGACGGCTCCGATGGATCGACGGACGTGCAGGGGGAGGAGAAGAGTCCCGAGGTGACCTCCGACGCCGTCGCTGATGTCTCAGACCCGGCTGTCGAGGCCACGGATGTGAACCTCGCCCCCGTGTCGCCGGAGGACGAGTCCGACCCGGAGGAGCTCGACGACCTTCAGGACGATGATGAGGCTGAGCCTGGCGGGGAGGATGGCATCGCCGCTGACTCAGACGAGGCCGGTTCCGCGGGAGAAGGCCCCGAGGCTGAGGACGTCGCATCTGATGAGGCGGCTTCCGACGACGCCGCAGAGGAGCGTGACGATCAGGGAGAGAACCTGGCTGAGGTCGAGGATCCTGTTCAGGAGACGCAGTCGCCGGAGAGCGATGAGCTCGTCGCGGAGTCCGAGGACGTGCAGACCGGCCTCGACGACGCGGCCGAGGACGACGCTGAGGATGACGGTCTGGGTGAGGAGCTCGAGGACGACGACTATGACGATGACGTGTCCGCTGACGATTCCGCGCCGATCCCGGCCTCGCGCAGGGCTCGGCGTCTGCTGCGGGAGACCGGCAGCCTGGACCCCCTCACCGATGAGCGCCTCCAGGAGATCGACCAGCTGACCTCGGAGATCGCCGCCCAGCCGGTCCAGGACCCGCACCGGGTGGACCCGGAGGTGTTGAAGAGGCAGCAGGCGCTGGCGGCCAAGGCCATGCAGGTGAACCAGGAGCGGCGTCGTCGCGAGATGGAGGAGGCGGCGCGGGACAAAGTCCGTCGCCGTCGGGAGCGCCCAGAGTCCGAGGTCATCACACGGAAGGCGCTGCGCGCCTATGCGTCCTCGGATGATCAGGAGTACACAGACGTCGCCACCGGGGAGATCGATCCGATCGACGCCAGGGGCGCGCACGGCCTTGAGCTCGACGACATGGTCGAGCACACGTCACGGCAGGCGTCACGGCAGGCTCTGCTGCTCTGGCTGGTGATCATCCTCGCCGTGCTCCTGCTCATCGCCGTCGGCGTCGTGCTCTTCACCATCCGCTGACATCACCAGATCATCCACACTCATCCGGCGCTGACGCGTCGGCGACCTAGGAGCGACGAATCGACGTGACCATCCCGGAGCCGGTCCTCACTGAACTGCGGACGGCGGCAGCCGCCGCCGTCGACAAGCTCGCCACAGATGTCGTGGGACTCGACGTGGGGGAGCGTATCGGCATCACCGACGCGTTCCTTCTCTGCTCGGCGCCGTCGGACCGTCAGATCAACGCGATCGTCGACGCGATCGAGCATCAGCTCAAAGAGAAGCATGACTCGGCGCCGCCGCGCCGGGAAGGCCGTGACTCCGGCACCTGGGTCCTGCTGGACTACGGCCATATGGTCATCCACGTCCAGCACGAGCAGGAGCGCGTCCTCTATGGGCTGGACCGTCTCTACGCCGAGGTGGACCGCGTTGACCTGCATATTCCCCAGGCCGGGCCCGCCATCCAGGACGATTGATCGCCCCAGGTCAGACGCAGGTGTGAGGGTGATGAGCAGCACAAGGGGTCGATTTGCATCGGTGCTCGAGGGGTGAGTAAAGTATAGGAGTCGTCGCAGCGACGCGAACAAAAGAATACGGGGGTATGGCGCAGCTGGTAGCGCGTCTGCATGGCATGCAGAAGGTCAGGGGTTCGAGTCCCCTTACCTCCACCACGAGACTCAGGGCCGACACCATAAGGTGTTGGCCCTGAGTCGTCTCCGGGGTCTCCGCCTCTGCGGCACCTGCTGAATCCCCGGACGCGGCTCGCCGGTCCTGACGGCGCGCGGGCTAGAGTGGCACCGGTGAGAGATCGCTCTGACCGGTACCCCTGAGACGACGGAGGAGCACGACGTGGAGCACAGGACACTGGGCAGGACTGGCCGCGAAGTCTCGAGCATCGGGCTGGGCACCTGGCAGCTGGGGGCGGACTGGGGCGAGGTGGAGGAGTCGGCGGCCCTCGAGGTGCTCGACGCTGCGGCCTCCTCGGGTGTGAGCTTCTTCGACACCGCCGACGTCTATGGCGACGGACGCAGCGAGAGCGTGATCGGTCGCTGGCTCCGGGAGAATCCCTCCTGGGGCGGAACCGTGGCGACGAAGATGATCCGTCGCGCGCCCGATCCGAGTCTCGAGCACGCCAGCTACGAGAACTTCAAAGCCTGGACGGACCGCTCTCGGCGCAATCTCGGCGTCGACACCATCGACCTGGTGCAGCTGCACTGCCCCGCCGGCGACGTCATCACCGCGGACGCGGTGTACGAGGCATTGGACCGTCTCGTCGAGGAGGGGGCGATCGCCGCCTACGGCGTCAGCGTGGAGACCTGCCAGCAGGCGCTGGACGCGATCGCGCGACCTCACGTGGCCACGGTGCAGATCATCCTCAACGCCTTTCGTCGCAAGCCGCTGGACGAGGTGCTGCCCGCCGCCCAGGAGGCGGGAGTCGGCATCATCGCCCGGGTGCCGCTGGCCAGCGGCCTGCTCAGCGGCCGCTACACCGCACAGACCCGCTTCACCGAGAACGACCACCGCAGCTTCAACCGCGGGGGAGAGGCGTTCGACGTCGGGGAGACCTTCTCCGGAGTGGACTACCTGACCGGTGTCGAGGCGGCCGCGCACTTCACTGCGCTGTCCCGCGAGCTGGGCCTCGAGCCGCCCACGGCCGCACTGGCCTGGGCCGCGCAGCAGCCGGGCGTCACCACGGTCATCCCTGGCGCTCGGTCCAGCGAGCAGGCACGTGCGAACGCCACCGCCGGGGACGTCGATCCGCTGCCTCAGGACTTCCTGGACTCGGTCCAGGACCTCTACGACTCGACCTTCCGGGAGACCATCCACCCACGCTGGTGAGTGCGTCCAGCGCTCGGCCCCCGGCGGGCGTCCAGGGGCGACCCTGCGGCGGAGCTGGTTCAGCGTCCGGCCCAGCGGGTCACCGTGATGTCCACGTCGTGGACGCGCCAGTCCATCTCGCGGCAGCGTCGTCGGATCTCGTCGATCGCCTCGACGGGGACGGCCGTTGAGGGGCAGCGCACCCGGGCGGTGAGGTGCAGCACATGGCCCTGGTCCCTGGCGATCACGACGACGTCGTCGGCCCATTCCTCGGCGGCGATCATCTGTTCGGCCTGACGGATCACAGGATGGGGCCCGGCGTTGTCGAAGGTGGTGGCACGGGCATCGAGGATGTCCTGCACGGCGTCGCGGGTGTTCGCCCAGCCGTCCTTGGTGATGCTGGTGGAGATGACGATGGCGGCTGCCGCGTCAGCCCACCAGAGTCCCACGCCGATGCCCAGCACTCCGGCGGCGGTCGCCAGTCCGGTCATCCAGTCCGCCCGGTTCATGTCCGCATCGGCACGGAGCACCTTGTCGTGGAGCACCTCGGCGAGGTGCCGCTTGCGGCGGCCGAGGATGACCGGAGCCACGCAGCTGGCCAGGGCGACGCTGATCATCAGCCATCCCTCCCAGACAGGGATGCCGAAGAGATCCAGGGCTCCCAAGGGCGGCCGCTCCTCCTGGAGCAGGTTGGTCACGCCGTCGACGAGGAGGAAGATCCCCGCTCCGCCCAGCGTCACCCCGGAGACGAGATGACCGATCTCCAGGGAGCGGTGAAGCCCGAAGGGATGCCGCACCGTGGGCGGACGGGCCGCCAGCCGGGCCGCCAGCAGGAACGCCACCGGGGGAAGCACCGAGAGCAGGTCTTCGATCCAGGCGGTGCGCATGGCCTGTGAGCTGCCCATCACTGCGGCCATCGCAAGGACGGTGACCAGCAGGATGCTCAGCCAGATCCACTGGAGCCGGCGGGCCTCACGAAGCGCGGCGCGCTGTTCTTCGGGCAGTGAGCCCTCGGAGGCTGGACGCAGCATGGAAGGGCTGCTCATGAGTCGTCCCGAGTGATGAAGTGGGACTCGAGGTCGTGGAGCAGGGCGTTCTCTCCGAGTTCGACGAGCACCACTCGCCCGGGCCCCTCCGGCGGGACCTCATAGGGACGGGTGACTGCGGCATGATGATCCCAGACGGTGTGCTCGTCGAAGCCGCCGATGACGACGTCGAGCTGACGATCATGGAGACGGCCCACCAGACCGCTCTCGCTGCCGGTGGACCAGGCGACCTGCGCTCCGATTCGTTCGGCGTACTCCTCGATCAGGTCGACCTCGGGCCCCGAGGGGCGTTCGCCGTCCTCCACAGACACCCACGGCGGGTTGTGCACCGCGCCGGCGGAGAGCTCCGCTCCTCGGGCGGCCTCGAGGCTCTGCTCCGGATCGCGGGGGATCCCGCATCCGGAGAGGATCACGGAGACGCCCAGCAGGCAGGCGATGGCCCCGGTGGCGGCGTCGGGGCGCGGGATGCGGACCATGATGTCTCCCTCCTGGCGAGGTGCACATGCTGACAGCAGAACTGTATCGCCGAGGCCGGTAGGGTGGGTCATGACCCCGGCCATGACAGCGCGTCACCCACCGAGACCCAACCCGAGTCCACGGAGCGGCCCATGAGCGAGTCCGAACCGTCGTCCTGCCCCACGTCCATGACATCCGGACCGTCGAGGACCACGTTCACGAATTGGTCCGGCAGCGTGTCCTGCACACCGAGGCTGCGGAGCAGTCCTGACAGCGTCGAGGAGCTTGCCGAGGTGATCTCCGCCGCGGCCGCCGCCGGTGAGAGCGTCAGGCCGGTCGGCTCCGGGCATTCCTCGCTGCCCCTGATGACCACTGACGACGTCCTGATCAGCCTCGACCAGCTCTCCGGGGTCGTGGAGGCCGACGCCGAGGCCGGAATCGCGAGTGTGCTGCCGGGCACGGGTCTCGCACAGCTGGGAGCCCAGCTGGCGGAACACGGGCTGGCCATGGAGAATCTCGGCGACGTCGACTACCAGGCCATCGCCGGGGCGATCGCCACCGGCACTCATGGTTCCGGAGCGACCTTGGGCAACCTGTCTTCCACCTTGGTGGGCGGCCAGCTGCTCGACGGCCGGGGAGAGCTCGTGAGCTTCGGCGTCGACGCCGGTGCGGGGCCGGACGACCCGCTGCTGCGGGCCGCTCAGGTCTCCCTGGGTGCGCTGGGCGTGCTCACCCGCCTGACCCTGCGCCTGGAGCCGGCCTATGAGCTGCACCGCGTCAACGTCATGACTCATGTCGACTGGGTGCTGGAGCACTTCGAGCAGCTGATCGCGGCGCACCGCAGCGTGGACTTCTACTGGTATCCGCGCAGCGACCTGGCCCAGGTGCGGATGCTGAACAAGCCGGGGGAGGAGCCCGACCCGGATCTTCCGGGCGCCGTGCCGCCCGGGAGGGTGAAGACCGATGAGACCGGTCCCTCCTACGAGATCATCCCCAACTCCCGTGATCTGCGGTTCGAGGAGATGGAGTACATGCTGCCGCTGGACCCGTCGCTGGAGGCCTTCCGGTTGGTCCGTGAGCGGGTGAAGGACCGGCACCGTCACCGGGTCGGATGGCGGGTCCTGGTGCGCACGATCGCCCCGGACCGCGCGATGATCAGCAATGCCCAGCTTCGCCCGACGATGACCATCGCGCTGCTGCAGAACGCCTCTCTCGACCATGAGGAGTACTTCGCCGATCTGGAGCCGCTGCTGCGCGCCTTCGGCGGCAGGCCCCATTGGGGGAAGAAGCACTCCCTGCGGGCGCCCGAGCTGCGCCAGCTCTACCCGGAGTGGGAAGACTTCCTCGGGCAACGGGAGCGGCTGGACCCGGAACGCCTCTACATCAACGACCATCTGGCCCAACTCCTCGGACTTCAGGGGACAGCGCGGAGGGAGCAGAGATGAGCGAAGGACACATTCCCGCAGCCCAGCCGGGCAACGGCCCAGGCAGCTGCCGCTGGGCCTTCTCAGCGGGCTGGATCCCGCCCGAGAGCACAGGTCACGAGCCTGCGTTCACCAGCCGAGATGTGCTGTGCCTGCTGAACACCGACACCGGGGAGGCCTGCGTGGAGGCGACCGTGCACCACTCCGACCGCGACCCGGTGGGCCCCTACCGGATCAGTGTGGCCGCTGGACGGGTCAAGCACGTGCGCCTCAATGACCTCATCGACCCCGAGGCGGTGCCATTGGGCGAGCCCTACGGCCTGGTGCTGGTCAGTGACGTGCCGGTGGTGGCGCAGCTGGCCCACCTGGACACCCGGGACGGCCAGCGGAGCGGGGCTCTGCTCAACGGGGTTCCGGGCGACTGACCTCGGATGACCGCGGATCGGTCAATGGTTGCGCAGTGCTGAGATCAGCTGGTCTTTGGTCATGTCGGAGTAGCCGGTGATATCCAGCTCCTTGGCGCGCTCACGGAGCTCGTCGACGGTGCGGTCCTCGTAGTTGGATGCCTGGCCGCCCTTCTCTCCGAGTTCGCTGCGGCTCTCCTTGGCTGCCTGGTTGGCGATGCGGGCGGCCTTCTCCTTCGACTCGCCCTCGTCACGTAGACGCTCGTAGAGCTCCTCGTCCTTGATGCTGTCTCGTGCCATCTCAGAATCCCTTTCCTCCGGTCACCGGGATGACGGAGCCGGACACGTAGGAGGCCTCATCGCTGGCCAGATACACGTAGGCGCCGGCCAGCTCGGCAGGCTGTCCCGGGCGGCCCAGGGGAGTGTCCTGGCCGAACTCCTCGACGGCGTCGTCGGGGAATCCGGTGGCCGGGATCAGCGGAGTCCAGATCGGGCCGGGGGCCACTGCGTTGACGCGGATTCCCTTTTCGCCGAGCTCGAGCGCCAGCGCCTCGGTGAAGGCGATCTGGGCGGCCTTGGTCATCGCGTAGTCGAACAGCGGCGGCTTGGGGCCGACGGCCTGGATGGAGGTGGTGGTGATGATCGAGGACCCGGGCTTCAGGTGGGGGACGGCCTCCCGAGTGATGACGACGTGAGCCAGCAGGTTCGTGTCGAAGACGCGGCGGACCTCGTCGGTGGGGACGGTGTCGATTCCCTCACGCTGCCGCTGATAGGCGGCGTTGAGGATGAGCACGTCCAGACCGCCGAGGTCATCCACGGCACGGCGCACCACTTCCACGGCCCGAGCCTCGTCGGTGATGTCTGCGGCGTACGCCGCGCAGGTCCGGCCGGCTTCGCGGACCAGCCTGGTGGTCTCCTCGGCGTCCTCGGCCTCCTCGGGGAGATGGACGAAGGCGATGTCGGCGCCCTCCCGGGCGAAGGCGAGGGCGACGGCCCGGCCGATGCCGGAGTCCCCTCCGGTGATCAGGGTTTTCCTGTCCGTGAGCCGACCGTGCCCGATCCAGCTGTCCTCGCCGTGGTCGGGCGTGGGGGAGGTGGGTGCGGTGAGTCCCGGCTGCTCGTCCTGCTGCTGAGCCGGGAGCGGATCCTCGCGGTGCATGGTCCGCGGGTCGCGCTGAGTCTCGTCGGTGGTCATCGGCTGCCTCCTGATCGAAAGCTGACGCGTGCAATCTCCAACTTACGCCGGTCGCCGGCGCAGTCAACGGGATGGGGCGGATTCTCGGGGAATCTTGAGAAATCGCGGAGGCGACGTGGAGATCCCGGCAGTCCTCTCATCCTCGGCTGCGTGAGACCAGGAGCCCGGTGAGCAGGCGGCGGCCGAGGAGGAAAGTGGTCAGCACGCCGGCGGTGACGAGCACGAAGGAGACCGGGGCGCCCCCGAGACCCAGCACCACGCGCAGCGCCATACCCAACGTCACCGTGGCGATGAGGATGATCACGCCGTCGGGCCAGAGACGAGATGGCCGGTGCCAGGTCCGCAGGGCCGCGGCGCTCAGGGCCCAGGCGAGGAGGAAGGGCGAGGCGGTGGAGAGGATGTCGACCAGCCCGAGCCCGCTCAGATGGGTGCGGTTGCCCAGTGCGGCGAACAGGATGATCAGCGCGGCGTCGAGGAGCAGCATCCACCAGGCGCCGCGCAGGCCTCCGGGGCGGTGGCCTGCGTGACTACTGTCTTCGTGACCGGTGTCGAGTGTGTTCATCAGGGCCAGCATAGGCATGGATTCCAGAGGTTGTGAGCCCATGAACAACTCCTAGACGTTGTATCCCTGTTCACAACCGATTACAGTTGTGACCATGTTCGTCATGACCCTGGACCAGAAGGGCTCCCGCCGTCAGCCCGATCTCGTGGATCAGGCGGCCGCCGAGCTCGACGCGCGCGCCGCGGAGCACCTGGTGCGGCCTTTCCAGCGCACCGCTGGCGATGAGATCCAGGGGGTCCTCGACGACGCCGGGGCAGTCCTGGTCGTCGCGCTCTGGGCGGCACGCAGCGAGCAGTGGAGCATCGGGATCGGCGTGGGCACCGTACGCACGCCGCTGCCGCAGGAGACTCGTGCCGGAAGTGGTCAGGCCTTCGAGGCCGCGCGCGAGGCGGTCACCCGCGCCAAGCGCGCCTCAGGGGGAGTGGCGCTGAGCGCCGGGGAGTCCCAGGGGCATGCCGCCGAGCAGGCGGAGGCGCTGCTGCAGATGCTCGGCGAGCTGGAGCGCCGGCGCACTGGCTCCAGTCAGGAGGCGGGTGAGCTGATCGAGCAGGGATTCTCCCAGGCTCAGGCCGCCGAGCAGCTGGGGACCAGCCAGCAGGCGGTCTCTCGCAGGCTCCGGCGCGGGCTCTGGACGGAGACGCGGCGGGTCATGTCAGTGGCGGCAGAGATCATGGAGGACATGTACCAGGACATGTACCAGGAAGAGGATCAGGAGCTCCACGAGTGATCATCGCTGCCACCGTCCTGCTCCTGCTCGCCGCCGTGCCGGCTGGGGCATCCCTTCCGCATCGTGCGGCGCGTCCCTCCCTGGGGCTGCTCAACATCACGGCATTGGCGCAGCTGGCGCTGCTGGCGGCCGCCGCGCTGTGTGCGCTGCAGGTCTCCGGAGTGGACGACGGCGGCTGGCGCCCCGCGCTGGTGATCGCCGCGACGGCGGCGGCCTGTCTGGGTGGTTCAGGGGTCTCCGTCGCCGTGCTGGACACCGCCACGCGGTTCGACGCGCGGCCGCACGCCGACCAGGGGCCGCCGGTGCTGCGCGGCGGTGCCTGGATAGGCCTGCTGGAACGCCTGGCGGTGGTGTCCACGCTGCTCATGGGGTGGCCGGAGGGTCTTGCCGTGGTGCTCGCAGTGAAAGGGTTGGCCAGATATTCGGAGCTCAAGCAGCCCAACGGCGCGGCCGAGCGCTTCATCATCGGCACTTTCTGCTCGGTGCTCTGGGCCTCCGCCTGTGCGGGCGTGGCGACACTCGGCCTCATGGGATGAGAGTCCCGGAGGTCGCACAGTCGCCTCGAATGCAACAAAGGGTTGCACATGACCGCAGCTCCCGGTACTCTGCCACTATCAGCAACCATTTGTTGCATAAAATCGAGGCTACGAGATCACCGACATCGCCACGAGAGGGCCGATCATGTCAGACCACACGCACTCGTCAGGCCACACGCCGGGCACCGCAGAGCCCGAGCAGGGAAGCATCACTCGGACGCTGGAGATCGAGGCGTCTCCGGAGATCGTCTATGAGGTGATCAGCTCGCCGGGACATATGGCGAGATGGTGGCCGGAGCAGGCGGACTTCACCTCCCGGGCGGGGGAGACCGGCACGCTGGTCTTCGGTGAGTCCTGTGGCTGCGGACAGGCCGAGACCGTGCCCCTGACTATCGTCGAGGCGAACCCGCACCGGCGCTTCTCGTTTCGGTGGGTCTACGACGAATCGCATGCCGCACCGGGGAACTCCCTGCTGGTGACCTTCGACATCGCGCCGCGGCGCGGAGCCCGGGCATCCACTGTGACCATGACTGAGTCCGGCTTCAGGGAGCGTGGCTGGAGCGAGGCCGTCGCCCGGGCGGAGCATCGGGATCATTCCCAGGGGTGGGGCATCTTCCTCCCGCGCCTGCAGTCCTATGCCGCTGAGCTGGTGTCCGCCGCATGAGTCTGGGAGAGCATCGGCCGGACCGGATCGGGGTGGACGACGCCTTGTGGGATGCCGTCGGGGATCCCACAAGGCGGGCCCTGCTGGATCTGATGCTCATCGGCGGGCCCAGCAGTGCAACCCGGCTCAGTGAGCGGATGCCGGTCTCCAGGCAGGCCGTGGCCAAGCATCTGTCCGTGCTGCAGCGGGTCGGACTGGTCCAGGCGCGCCAGGAAGGGCGGGAGCGGCAGTTCTCGGTGGACTCCGAGCAGCTGGTGCGGGCCACTGCGCAGCTTCATGAGGTGGGTCGTCGCTGGGACGAGCGCCTGGGTCGGATCAAGCAGATCGCCGAGGAGATCCAACGTTCACGCCAGAGCTGAACCGCAGGCACCGTCACGCGGCCTTCTGGTCGGGTCCGGCCGCACCGGAAGTGACGCGCCGAAGCGCGGAGGAGGAAGAGTAAGCTGCCCTCCGCTAGGTTGACATAATGTAGATTATCGGGCAATTTGGGATGATATGAGAGAGGCTCTCTGTCTGGTCCCTGTCTGGCCGAGGCTATGTCGTCCATGGCCGGTCTGAGGGACACGAGCGCGTCAAGCGTGCAGAGCGCTGACGCATCGACTGAGACGGCTTCGACTGAGACAGTCGCGGCCACGTGAGCCGATACGCTTCTGGACATGAGTCAGTCACCGTCGGAGTCCACTGGTCCTGAGCTGATGAGCGACGAGAGTTGGCCCGTGACGTGCCCGCTGCATGATGACTCACCTGAGGCCGGGTCCCAGGCATCGTCCGTCAGTCAGCCCCTGACCATTCTGCGGGGGGCTTCGGACCCACGAGTGAAAGGGCTCGCCTGCCCTGCCGGACACCGATTCGACGCGGCCAAGCAGGGTTATGTCAATCTGCTCGTCGGACGCGGATCATCCGTCACACCGGACTCCCCGGCGATGATCATGGCGCGCGAACGCGTGCAGAGCGCCGGAGTCTTCTCGGCCCTCACCGACGCACTCGACCAGCTGGCGGAGCTCTGGGCCCCCATGCGCCACACCGGCGGAGTCGAGATCATGCTCGACTGCGGCGCCGGGACGGGCCATCATCTGCAGAGCCTGTTGGATGCACGACCACAGGCACGCGCAGTGGCGCTGGACCTCTCCCCTGCCGGTCTGAAGCGCGCCGCACGGCATCCTCGCACCCTCGCTCTGGCCTGGGATCTGTGGAGGCCACTGCCTGTGGCGGACGGCACCGTGGAGCTGCTCCTGGACATCTTCGCGCCGCGGAACGTCGACGAGTACTTCCGCGTCCTGCTCCCCGGAGCGCCGGCGATCGTCGTCACGCCTCGTCCGGCGCATCTCCGTGAGCTCTCGGGCCTCGGGCTCCTGGGGATGCAGCCGAACAAGCTCGCAGATCTCAGGACACAGATGCACCGTCGCTTCCTCGAGCCTGTGGAGCATCGTGTCGTCACCGCTCAGGTCCCGGTCAGCGGCGACTCGGCCCGCGATCTGGTCATGATGGGGCCTGCCGGGCATCACCGCGAGGCCGACGAGGTCACCGCCCGGATCACCGAAGAGGGCGTCGATCGCGTCACCGTCGACCTGGATGTGACCGTGTGGCGACGACCCGCCGGCGGCCGGGGATCCGCGCACGAGTGTGACAGGGGTGACGGGAACCCGTGAGTCAGGCAGAATGAAGGAGACACGCGGCTCACCTGTGCGTTTCCGATCACCGGGCGCATGCTGAGCAGATGGTGGAGAAGGCTCTCGAGGAGGTTCGCGCATGATCGAATGGTTCGGCGAGAATCTCTGGGCGGCCTGGCTCTCCCTGACCTTCGTGCTGCTCGTGCTCGAGCTGCTCATGCTCGATCTCCTGTTCCTGATGCTCGCCGCCGGAGCCGCCGGAGCCACCACGGTGGCCCTGGCCGGCGGGCCCGGCTGGATGCAGGTCGTCATCGGCTCCGCCACGGCCCTGCTGATGCTCGGCGCCGTGCGACCTGTCGCGCTTAAGCACATGAAGAAGGGCTCCGAGGAGCAGCTGACCAATGTGGACCGGATGGCCGGCCTGGACGCACAGCCCCTCGAGACGATCACCGCTGAGGGTGGCCTCGCCGAGGTCGACGGTGACACCTGGACCGCCCGCACCACCGGGAACTTCCGCATCGAGCCGGGCATGGCAGCCGTCGTGGAGTCCGTGGAGGGCGCCATCGTCTACCTGCGGCCCGTTCCCGGAATCGAGTGGCAGGATCCTGAACCCCGCGAGGCCTGAGCGGCACTGCCAGACCCCAGAGACCAGTCAAGTTCCCCGCGACAGAAACGAAGATCGGAAGCCCCATGGATGTAGCAATTCTCGTCGTCCTCCTGGCGTTGATGGCGCTGGTCGTCATCATCCTGGTGCGCAGCGTGCGGATCATCCCGCAGGCGCGTACCGGGATCGTCGAGCGCCTCGGCAAGTACCAGCGGACTCAGGGCCCCGGGCTCACCCTGCTGGTCCCCTTCATCGACCGGCTCGTGCCGCTGCTGGACATGCGCGAGCAGGTCGTCTCCTTTCCGCCGCAGCCGGTGATCACCGAGGACAACCTCGTGGTCTCCATCGACACTGTGGTCTACTTCCAGATCACCGACCCCAAATCGGCGACCTATGAGATCCAGAACTACATCCACGCAGTCCAGGAGCTGACCACCACCACGCTGCGCAACGTGGTCGGCGGCATGCACCTGGAGGCCGCACTGACCTCCCGGGACCGGATCAACGGGCAGCTTCGCGGCGAGCTCGACAAGGTCACCGGCCGGTGGGGCATCCGCGTCGCCCGTGTGGAGCTCAAGGCGATCGAGCCACCCCTGTCCATCCAGGACTCGATGGAGAAGCAGATGCGCGCCGAGCGCGACCGTCGCGCGGCGATCCTCACCGCCGAGGGCACCAAGCAGTCGGCGGTCCTTACCGCCGAAGGTGAGCGCCAGGCCGCCATCCTGCAGGCTGAGGGTGAGGCCCAGGCCCGCATCCTGGCCGCCAACGCAGAGGCCCAGGCCATCGAGACCGTGTTCAGCGCCGTGCACGACTCCGAGCCAGGCCCGGAGCTGCTCTCCTATCAGTACCTGCAGACTCTGCCCGAGCTGGCCAAGGGCGACTCCAACACCATGTGGGTCATCCCCGGCGAGTTCGGCGATGCGCTCAAGGCATTCTCCGGCGCGTTCGGCGGCAACACCGAGGCGACCGACGGCCGCAGCCCCGAGGAGCGTGAGGCCGAGCGTGCCGCCCGCGAGGAGCGACTGCGGGCGCGTCGTGAACGCAAGGAGCAGGAGGCCAAGGAACGCCGGGGCAAGCCGGCGATCTCCGACGCCATCGCAGACATGGCGTCCTCGGCACGATCCACCTCGGTGACCGACGAGCACCCGCACTATGAGGGCACCCGGGACATCGAGGCCGAGGCACGTCGAGCACAGACCGGCGGCGGAGGACGGGACGCGCCCAGCCTCGACAGGGAGTCGAGCACGGACACCCTGAAGCGGATCGCCGAATCGGCACCTCCCGAGGCTGACCCGTCCATCGGATCAGGCCGCGGGATCGGCGAGGACTCTGCCCAGCAGGCACTCCCTCAGAACCCTCAGCGCCCGGCCTACGATCCCTACGCGAATCAGGGGAACCCGCAGGAGCAGGTCGACCAGCAGGGTCAGCAGCCTCCTCAGGGTTGGCCGCGGCCCCAGCCCGGCCAGGGACCGCACGGCCAGCAGGGCGGCCGACCCCCGCAGCGGGGCTGATGCCGCGAGAGGTCCCGGAGCCTGCACCCCCTCTGCGCTGAGGGGAGCCAGCTCACAGCTGGCGCCCGGAATATCCGGGCGCCAGCTGCTGTTGTGCATCTCGATAACCTGTGTCCCCAGCAGTGGAGGAGAAAGCCGATGAGCGATCGCAGTCTGCGCGGAATGCGCCTGGGTGCGCAGTCCATGGAGACGGAGCAGGGCGTGGAGCCGGCACCTCGTCAGGACGTCCAGTACGTCTGCGAGGACGGCGAGAAGATCACGGTGACCTTCTCGGCCGAAGCCGATGTCCCGTCCACCTGGACCTCGCCCACCGGCAAGGAGGGCGTCCTGATGGACGGCTCCAAGCCGGACGACACCCCGGAGAAGCCGGTCCGGACACACTGGGACATGCTCCTGGAGCGTCGCTCCGTCGAGGAGCTAGAGGAGATCCTCACCGAGCGTCTCAAGCAGCTCCGTGAGCGTCGCGGCGAGAAGGTCTCCTGACCCTGGTCACGCCCTCGGACGCGTCCGCCCCATAATCCTGTCAGAAGAGCCCGTCACCGGAACAGCGGTGGCGGGCTCTTCTGACCTCAGACCGCTGACGCGACGTCGAGGCTGATCACGGCGGGTCAGCGCAGTCCGAACCTCCCGGACAGCGCCTCGGCGCGGGCCCCCAGACCCCATCGGGTCACGTTCAGCATGGCCTCGACGACGATGTCGGAGCTCATCTTCGAAGCCCCAAGCGTGCGTTCCACAAAGGTGATCGGCACCTCCACGATCGTCTTGCGCTGCCGGGCCACGCGGAAGGTCATGTCCACCTGGAAGCCGTATCCCACCGATTCGATGCTGTTGAGGTCGATGTCCTCCAGGGTGGAACGGCGAAACACCCGGAAGCCCGCGGTGATGTCCCGCACGGGAAGGCCCAGCAGGGTCCGTGAATACAGAGAGCCTGCGCGGGAGATGACCTCACGGTGCAGGGGCCAGTTGACCACGGCTCCCCCGGCCACCCAGCGGGATCCGATGACCAGGTCGGCCTCATCGATCTTCGCGATAAGGTCCGGCAGCTGCTCGGGCTGGTGGGAGCCGTCGGCGTCGAGTTCGACGAGCACGTCATACTCACGGTCGAGGCCCCAGCGGAAACCCGCGATATACGCTCCGCCCAGACCGTTCTTCGCCCTTCGGTGCAGCACATGGATCTGCGGGTCCTCGTGCCCCATACGCTCGGCCAGCTGACCGGTCCCGTCGGGACTGTTGTCGTCGACCACGAGCACGTCAGATTCGGGCACGGCGGCGCGCAGCCGCTGCACCGTGATCGGCAGAGCCTCGATCTCGTTGTATGTCGGGATGATCGTCAGGATCTTCACGGGTGGCCTCGTGCCCCTTCTGTCTCAGACTGTCTCGTGCCGACTCTGGCCGTCGGGCACGGGTGCCCGCCGAGGACGGCAGCACTCGATGTATTGTGCACCCATTCGGGCCGGTTCAGGAATCCTCTGTCCCGGAGTGTCGGGCCTCGGCGGTGCCGTGAACTTCGACACCTCCGATCACCGTCGCCCGCAGCACGGGCGAGACCGCGGGCTCGTCCACCGTGCCCAGGTAGGGCAGCAGCGGAGTGCGGGCCCGCGCGTCGGTGCTCCAGGCCGCGGTGCGCGAATCCGGGGTCTGCACCGCCAGGGCCTCCGCCTCCCAGACGGTGTAGCTCGCCGCCGCGCCGGGGTCGAGCTGCGGCGCCAGGGCGGCCAGCGCGGGCGCCGCACCATCGGCGGCGGGCAGGGAGCGGTGGGCCGCCCGCGTCTGAGCGTTGAAGGCCGCCCGCACCGAGACCGGCGACTCCTCGCGGTGCACGTGGGCTGCGATCAGCTGCCACGGGTCAGCGGCCTCGGACGGCGCGACGGAGGTGGGGATCCCCACGCTCAGCGCCAGGCCGAGGTGTCCGGGGCGGCGCAGCAGCACATGGACGGCCGTGCCGACGAGGGCCTCCCAGTCCTGACGGTGTGCCGAGTCGAAATCCACCAGGACAGTCGGTCGGTCGGGACGCGGCGTCATTCCGCGGTCCTGGAGTCGGCGGCGCGTCTCGGCGACCAGGGCCGCCACGGCGGCGGGAGGGTGTCCCCCGACCTCCAGGAGCAGCTGACGTGACTCTTCCGCCACGGCGGCGGAGACAGTCACCAGGTGCTCGACAGCCAGCTCCCGGACGTCCTCGGAGCTCAGGGAGGTGCCCGCGGAGTCCTGTGGGGTGAGCTCAGGGATGAGCTCCGCGAGTCGGAGCTCCACGCCAACCGGAGCTCCGGCCGCGTCGTCGACATGCTCGAGCAGGTCCAGCAGGCGCCTCACGGCGACTCGCACCTCGTGGAGGGCGTGCGGGCCGTCTTCCAGGGTCAGGCCGGTCATCCGTACCGCCGGGAGGACCACGACCGGATGCCAGCGGGCAGCTTTCACCACCTCTATCAGGCGGGTCCGAAGCTGGCCGGCCGGGTCGTCCAGCTCCTCAGCCGAGACTCCAAGCATGAGGCGCAGGGCTCCTTGGCCATGGGCGGCCGCCACATCCAGCGCCGCGGCCGCTCCCCCGGCGTCCAGCGATTCGAGATCCCGGTCCAGGCGCCCCACGAACGCAGGAGCGACCAGACCACGGCCCAGCTCCTGACGTTCGAGACGGTCGGTCAGCCGACCCGCAGTGTCCGGGTCGCCGAGCCAGGAGATCAGCCCATCGTCGACGACCATCGCCTCGGAGTACGGCTCGGCGATGCTGTGGATGGTGCCGTCGATCAGCAGCCGCGGGATGTTCTCGCGCGCCTGGTGCTCCAGCGGGAAGGGCTCGGGCTCCTGCCCGGCCTGTGCGCTCGTCATGGGAATGATCCCGTCCTCACAGTCGTTCGTCCTCGGGGCCGGCAGTCTGCCGGCTGTCTTCTGCCTCGTCGGTGCCTTCGTCGGTGCCTTCGTCGGTGCCTTCGTCGGTGCCTTCGTCGGTGCCCTCGAAGGTGCCCTCGAAGGTGCCCTCGAAGGTGCCCTCGCCGTCGTCGCCCTCGTCCAGGCCAGGCAGAGCGGCCACCGCAGAGTAGGCCACCACTCCCCTGGCCACGAGATCGACCGCCTCATGACAGCGGGCTGACAGTCTGGCGGCAGTGTGTGGGGCACGGCCGAGCTGGTCCAGCGAGTCGACGCACTGCTTCGCCCAGCGGACGAAGTCTCCGGCGGCCAGCGGAGAGTCCTCCAGGGCCTGACGCAGGCTGAGTCCGGACGCCCAGGCGTGCATCGGCACCACCAGCCCCATCTCCGGGGCCGGTGTGGGCTCCAGATGGTGCTGCTTCTCCAGTGCCTCCAGCTCGTCATGGACGTCGACGGCGGCACGGACCGCGGCGTTCAGCCGTTGAGTGGGCATCTGCGGCATGGCACCTTCATCGTCCCGCTTCGCCTGGTAGGTCAGCACCGTGGAGAAGGCGGCGAGCTCCGCGGCAGAGAGGCTGGCGAGGACGCCGCGCTGCTGGAGCATCTCGGTGAACAGATCCCGCTCCCCGTAGATGCGGCGCAGACGCTGCCCCCGCTCGGTGACGGCGAACTCCGGCGCATCCCACTCCCCCTGGGAGGAGGGAACCTGAACATCTGCTCTAGCGCCCCCGGACGCCGACTCTGCGGCGGACCCGGGCAGCGACTCCGGCTCCGGCACCAGATGCCCCAGCTCGACCAGGACCCCACAGATCCTGTCGAAGGTCTTGGCGATGGACCCGGTGCGGCGATTGATCCGTTCCTTGATCTGATCGGTCTCACGGCGCAGCCGCCACCAGCGCTCGGCCCAACGGGCATGCTCCTCGCGCTCCCCGCAGCTGTGGCACGGATGCCTGCGAAGCTGAGACTCCAGGGAGTCCACGGCGTCCTCGTCGGGCTCATCGACGAATCCGAAGCCGGGCGCGGGAGCGTCACGGCGGGGTGGAACACGATCGCGCAGAGCGCTTCGCATCGCCGCGGCCAGATCGCGACGCACCTTGGGCACCTTGACCTGCGGCTTCCGGGGCAGTCGGATGCTCGTCAGAACCTCGGGCGGCTGGCTGAAGTCCTCCACAGTGAGTCGCCGCAGCTGACCCGCCGCGGTGATCACATTGGGCCGTGGATCATGCTCCGGGGCGCTGTGCACCACCAGGCACTCCCCCATCCGGCGCCGTCCGGCCACCTCGACGACATCGCCGGGCTGCAGGGCCGCCAGCACCCGCACCAGCTCGCGGCGACGCTGACGGTTCCTCGCCTTGGCCTGTCCCTTCTGCACCTCGGCGAGACGCCGGCGCAGCTCGGCGTACTCCCGGAAGTCACCCAGGTGACAGGTCATGGCCTGCGCGTACCCCTTCATGGATGACTCCCGCTGGGCGACCTCACGGGCCTGACCCACCACGGAACGGTCGGCCTGGAACTGGGCGAAGGAGGATTCCAGGATCGTGCGCGCCCTGTCCCGGCCGAACTGGGCGGTCAGGTTGACCGCCATGTTGTAGCTCGGGCGGAAGCTGGAGTTCAGCGGATACGTGCGCCTGGAGGCCAGACCGGCCACCTGACGGGGGTCCATTCCGGGCTGCCAGACGACGACCGCGTGGCCCTCGACGTCGATGCCACGTCGGCCCGCACGTCCGGTCAGCTGGGTGTATTCGCCGGGAGTGACGTCCACATGAGACTCACCGTTGAACTTGTCGAGCTTCTCGAGCACGACGGTGCGCGCAGGCATGTTGATGCCCAGGGCCAACGTCTCCGTGGCGAAGACGACCTTCAGCAGCCCTTCCGCGAAGAGCGCCTCGACGAGCTCCTTGAACGGGGGCAGCATTCCGGCGTGATGGGAGGCGACGCCGTTGACCAGCGCTTCACGGAAGCTGTCGTAGCCCAGCACGGAGAGATCCTCGGCAGGCAGCTCCCAGCCCATCTGCTCCACGCGAGATGCGATCTCACGGGCCTCCTCACGGGTGGTCAGCTGGATGCCGGCCCTCAAGCACTGCTCGACGGCGGCCTCGCAGCCGGCGCGGGAGAAGATGAAGCTGATGCAGGGCAGCAGCCCGTCCCGGTCCAGGGCGCGGATCATCCTGGGGCGGTTGACCCGTGCTCGTGCGCCCGAGGAGCCCGAGATGCCGGAGACGCCAGCGCTCATCTGGGTCGAGGAACGACGCTCCGAGGCACGCTCGCGGCGAGGGGCCCGGCGTCCACGGCCCCGGGAGCGGTGCCCGCCGGAACGGCGAGACGGTGGGGCCTGCTGGCGCTGGGCCAGGCGCTGCAGCTCCGGATTCACCAGCAGCTGGCCACCCTCGGCGGCGTCGTGCTGGTCGTCGTCGGTGATGAACAGGTCATGGAGCTGGTGGTCCACCAGCATGTGCTGCCAGAGCGGCACGGGCCGATGCTCGGAGACCACCACCGCGGTCTCTCCCCGGACGGTGTCCAGCCAGGCGCCGAACTCCTCGGCGTTGGAGACCGTGGCGCTGAGCGCCACGAGCTGCACGTGCTCGGGGAGATGGATGATGACCTCCTCCCAGACGGCTCCGCGGAACCGGTCGGCGAGGTAGTGGACCTCGTCCATGACCACGTAGCTGAGGTTCTGCAGCGCCTCGGAGTCCGAGTAGAGCATGTTGCGCAGGACCTCGGTGGTCATGACCACGATCTGTGCGCCCGCATTGATGGAGGTGTCTCCGGTGAGAAGTCCGACACGGTCGACGCCGTGATCCGCCACCAGATCCTGGTACTTCTGATTGGACAGCGCCTTGATCGGCGTCGTGTAGAAGGTCTTGGTGCCCGTGGCCAGGCCCAGGTGGACCGCGAACTCGCCGACGATGGTCTTTCCGGCCCCGGTCGGGGCCGCCACCAGGACGGCCTTCCCTGCCTCCAGATGTCGGCAGGCCTCCAGCTGGAACTCATCAAGCTCGAAGCCCTGCTCACGGCGGAAGGCTCCCAGCTCGGTCTTGGCGTCTGCGGTGCGGCGTCGAGCCTGGGCGTATCGCTCGGCCGGTGAACTCATGCCTCCCAGCCTATGGCATCGCGAGGCCTGTCATATGAAGTTGCCCGGCGGAACCTTCCCAGGGTCCGGGAGTAGGCTGACGGTCGTGCCTGCCGACCCTCGATCTGCCGCAGCCGCAGGGAACCCGCAACGTCATATGCGCCTGTTCCCCTTCCATACCGTGGTGCTCGGGGCACTGATCCCGGCCTTCATCTTCAGCATCGGGATCGGTGCCATGCTGCCGATCATCGCCCCGCACGCCATCCAGCAGGGAGCCACGCTCGCCGTGGCCGGGGTGATCGCCGCGATGCTGCCGGTCGGGCAGATCCTGGCGGACATCCCCGCAGGGGCTCTCGCCTCCCGGATCGGTGATCGCCCGGCGATGCTGCTGGCGGGAGGGACGGCCTGCCTGGGCCTGCTGGGCGCTGCCCTGGCCGATTCGCTGATCGCTCTCGCGCTGGCCATTCTGCTCGTCGGCGCCGCCAACGCGGTGTTCCACCTCGCCCGACATTCGTATCTGACTGAGATCACCCCGCCGATGCACCGGGCCCGGGTGCTCTCCACCCTGGGCGGCGTCCACCGGATCGGGCAGTTCGTCGGCCCGTTCATCGGAGCGCTGGTGCTGCAGACCGGAGACCTGCGCCTGGTCTTCCTGCTGGCCACGGCGACGGCGGCGGCCGCATCCGTGACAGTCGCGCTCTCCCGGCCGGAGGAGCGACGCAGAGACTCGGGCCAGCGACGCTCGGACTCGGAGGCCGAGGACACCGTTGTGCGACCGAGCCTGCGCACGGTGCTGCGTGATCATCGCGCCCTGCTGCTGACCCTGGGGGTCCCGGTGCTGCTGGTGGGCTGCATCCGAGGTGCACGGCAGCAGGTCATCCCGCTCTGGGGAGAGCATCTCGGACTGGATCCGGCGACGATCTCGATCATCTACGGGATCGCCGGCGGCATCGACATGCTGCTGTTCTATCCGGCCGGCAAGATCATGGACCACTTCGGGCGGCTGTGGATGGGTGTGCCGGCGATGGTGGTCCTTGGGCTCGCGATGGCCCTGGTGCCGCTGACCCAGGGAGCCGCTCAGCTGACCTGGGTGGCGGTGGCACTCGGCCTGGGCAACGGGTTGGGCTCTGGGATCATGATGACCGTCGCCTCCGACGTCGCACCCTCCGCCGGGAGACCCCAGTTCCTCGGTGCCTGGCGGCTCCTGCAGGACCTGGGCATCG
This sequence comes from Nesterenkonia xinjiangensis, assembly GCF_013410745.1. Lineage (NCBI taxonomy): Bacteria > Bacillati > Actinomycetota > Actinomycetes > Micrococcales > Micrococcaceae > Nesterenkonia > Nesterenkonia xinjiangensis. The sequence goes on from NZ_JACCFY010000001.1 coordinate 3,338,270, forward strand.
CCGCCGGCCCTCTGATCATCGCCGCCGGTGCGGCGCTGGGCTCGCTGGCGGCCGGTATCTGGGTGGCCGCCGCGATGGGGCCCGCGGCGGGTGCCGCCCTGCAGCGCTGGCTGCCACGCTGGTCGGTGCACGCGAATCGCACCACGCGGCGTCGAGCCGGACTGCTCTGAGGCCAGGGCCGCTCTCAACGATGGTGGGCTTCCTCGACCATGGGGACACGTCGGTCGGGCTGCCCTGCAGAACGCGTTCAGGCCATGCGCGGTGCGGAGGTGCTGCTGCGCACTACCAGCTCATAGGGCAGGGGCCCAGGCACCTGCTCCGGCCCGGACAGGGACCTGGCCGCCTCCGCAGAGGTCGCGGCGGAGTCCGGAACCGGCGGACCATCGGCAGGATCTGAGCCCGAGCCGGCGGGACGGGGGTCCTCGATGCGCTCCAGAATGTCCCGGGCGGCCTGCCCGCCCTGGTTCAGCGGGTGCTGGTCCACCGTGGTGAGCCCGAAGAGCGGTCCCAGGTCATGGCCGTCCATGCCGACGACGGAGATGTCCTGCGGGACCTCCAGCCCGAGCTCCCTGGCTGCCAGAAGTGCACCGATCGCCATCTCATCGGAGAAGGCCACCAGGCCGGTCGGCGCCGCCTCCGAACGTCCGAGGATCAGCTTCGCGGCGCGGTGACCCCCCTCGATGGTGAAGTCGGCGGTCACGCAGAGCCGTGGATCGGCCTCCAGCCCGGCCTCGGCGAGAGCGTCGCGGAAGCCGGCCTCGCGGCGCGCAGGGATGTGGAAGTCACGGTTGAAGCTGGCCTCGGCACCGATCCGGCCGATACGGGTGTGCCCCAGCCGCAGAAGATGTTCCACGGCGAGCCGGGCGAGGGCATGGTCGTCGACGGCTCGGCCGAACAGGCGAGGGTTCGAGCCCCCGAGGGTGAGGACCGGGATGCCGAGCTGGGTGAGCTGATCGATCTCCTCGGCGTCCAGCTCCATGGCGACCACGATCAGCCCGTCGACCCGGCGCCGACGGAGGAAGGAGGAGAAGATCTCGCGGCGGAGCGCCTCATCATCGGAGACGTTGTACAGCGTCAGATCGTAACCGCGCCGACTGAGCTCCTCCGAGATGCCGGTGAGCACCGTGGAGAAGAACCAGCGGTGCAGGTCAGGGAGCATGACCCCGATGTTGCGGCTGCGTCCCGAGGCCAGGCTCGAAGCAGCCGAGGAGACCACGTAGCCGAGCTCGCCGGCCACCCGCAGGACCTTCTCCCGGGTGAGGGGAGAGACGTGTCCACGCCCGCTGAGGGCGCGGGACACCGTCGCGGACGACACGCCCGCGGTGCGGGCGACCTCATCGATGCTGACCACGGTCTCGATTCCTCAGCTGAACTCGGGGCTCTCCGGCGAGACCAACCATACAACGGCGTCGGACGGAAGCAGGGCGGCCGCTCCCCCGACGGAGCTCTGTTCGACGCCGTGCTGAGCCGACGGGAGGTGGGTGCTGGCCGCCAGCACCGTCGCTGCGGAGGGCAGCGCCACCGGGTCGGCACCCAGGTTCGCCAGCACGACGACGCCCTGGTTGCGCAGGGCGAGCACCTCGGCGGCCTCGGCGCCCAGCAGGTCCTTGACATCGAGCCACTCCACCGACCCCTCCCCCAGCCGGTGGGTCCGGCGCAGCGCGAGCAGCCGGCGGTACATCGAGAGGGTGGAGTCGGCGTCGTGGCGCTGTCCGTCGCGGGCATACTCCCCCCAGCCCTGCGGCTGCGGGATCCAGGAGCGTCCGGTGGCGCTGAAGCCGTGAGCCGGAGCGTGGGCCTCCCACGGGATCGGCACCCGGCACCCGTCACGGCCGTATCGCTCACCGGAGGTGCGGAACCAGGTGGGATCCTGGCGGGCGTCGTCAGGGATCTCGAGCACCTCGGGCAGACCCAGCTCCTCCCCCTGGTAGAGGTAGGCGGAGCCGGGCAGGGCCAGCATCAGTGCGGTGGCCGCCCGGGCTCGCTGCAGGGCTTGGGAGGGGTCAGGCAGCCCTGGAGAGTCCGAGCCGATGCCGGCGCCCTGCGGACTTTCGGCGGTCAGCCCCAGCCGGGTGGCGTGGCGGACGACGTCGTGATTCGACAGCACCCAGGTGCTGGGCGCTCCCACGGAGCTGAAGGCGGTCAGCGAATCGTCGATGGTCCGCCGCAGCGCCGAGGCGTCCCACGGAGTCTCCAGGTAGTGGAAGTTGAAGGTCTGGTGCATCTCGTCGGGGCGGACCCACAGGGCGGTCTTCTCGATGGTGGAGACCCAGGCCTCCCCGCACAGGGCGCGGTCCCCGTCGTACTGGGCGAGGAGACGGTTCCAGTCTCGGTAGATGTCATGCACACCTACCTGCTCCCAGTAGGGTGCCGGCGTCGCGTCGCCGCCCATCGAGGCGGCCTGCGGATCCGGGGTCCAGTCCGGGAAGGTCGGGTCCTTGACCATGCCGTGTGCGACGTCCACGCGGAACCCGTCCACCCCACGATCCAGCCAGAAGCGCAGGATGCGACGGAACTCCTCCTGGACCTCCTCAGAGTCCCAGTTGAAGTCCGGCTGGCTGGTGTCGAACAGATGCAGGTACCACTGCCCAGGGCTGCCGTCCGCCTCGGTGACCCGGGTCCAGGCGGGGCCGCCGAAGATGGACTCCCAGTTGGTGGGCGGCTGGTCGCCCTCGGGGCCGCGGCCCTCCCGGAAGATGTATCGCGCACGCTCCGGCGAGCCCGGCGCGGCGGTCAGCGCCTCCTGGAACCAGGGGTGCTGGTCCGAGGAGTGGTTGGGCACCAGGTCCACGATGATGCGGATCCCCCGAGCGTGGGCTGCGGCGAGGAGCTCATCGAAGTCGGCGAGCGTGCCGAAGAGCGGGTCGACGTCGCAGTAGTCGGCGACGTCATAGCCGGCGTCCTTCTGCGGGGAGACCATGAAAGGACTCAGCCAGAGGGCGTCGACGCCCAGCTCGTCCAGCGCATCCAGTCGACCGGTGATGCCGCGCAGATCGCCCACTCCGTCGCCGGAGGCGTCTGCGAAGGAGCGCGGGTAGATCTGGTAGATGACGGCGGTGCGCCACCACTCGGGGGCGGTGAGGGCCTGGGGGATGCGGCGTGCCTCGTGGCTGGTGTGCATGATCACACTGTACTGGCAAGCGTTTACATTTCACACCTCCGCCAGTGCCCGCGTGGCCGCAGCCTAAGGCCACAATCTCGATGCTTGCAATGAGCGGTGACCTGACTCATACTGGAAGCGCTTGCAGTGAGGTGGCTCACGTGACCTCCTCCATCGCACCTGTCATGCACATCGACGATCAGAGGGACACACTATGAGGCCCAACACCACCCGAGCCCGCGGCGCCGGCGCCGCCCTGGCCGCCGGAGCACTGCTGCTGACCGCCTGCGGATCCGATGACGCGACCGCTGAGGACGGCGGTGACGCTGAGGGCCCCGAGGCCACCGGCAACCTGACCGTCTGGGTCGATGCCGACCGGGCCGACGTCCTCCAGGACGCGGCCGCAGATTTCACCGAGGACACCGGAATCGACGTCGAGCTGGTCCAGCAGGACTTCGCCGACGTCAGGGACCAGTTCGTCTCGCAGGTCCCCACCGGCGAAGGCCCCGACATCGCTGTCGGCGCCCATGACTGGCTGGGCACACTGGTCACCAACGGTGTCGTCGCGCCGATCGAGATCGGCGACAAGGCGGAGGAGTTCCAGGACGTCGCCCTGGAGGCGTGGTCCTATGAGGGCAACCTCTATGGTCTGCCCTACTCCATCGAGAACATCGCCCTGCTGCGCAACGCCGAGCTCGCACCGGATGCCCCGGAGAGCTACGCGGAGATGGTCGCCATCGGGGAGGACGCCGAGGTCGACTACCCCTACCTGGTGGGTCTCGACCCGACTGAGGCCGATCCCTATCACCTCTACCCGTTCCAGATGTCCTTCGACGCCCCGGTCTTCGGCACCGACTCGGAGGGCGGCTATGACGCCGCCGACCTGCGCATCGGCGAGGAGGGCGGAGTGGACTTCGCCGAGTGGCTCGCCGAACAGGGCTCTGAAGGGCTGCTGAACACCAACATCGACGGCGACCTGGCCCGGGAGAACTTCGTCGACGGCAACACGCCGTTCCTCATCACCGGCCCGTGGAACGTGCCCGCCGCCCTGGACGCCGACATCGACCTGCAGGTGGACCCGATCCCGGCCGCGGGCGATCACGCGGCGCAGCCCTTCGCCGGAGTGCAGGGCTTCTTCCTCTCCGCGCAGAGCGAGAACGTCGTCGCCGCCACGACGTTCCTCACCGAATACATCGGTTCCGCCGAGATCCAGACCGCCCTCTACGAGGTCGGTGGCCGGGCCCCGGCGCTGACGGAGTCCTTCGACGCCGCCCTGGCCGATGACGAGATCGTCGCCGGATTCGGCGAAGTCGGCGCCGAGGCCGTCCCGATGCCCAACATCCCGGAGATGGGAGCCGTCTGGGAGTTCTGGGGCACCACCCAGGCCGCGATCATCGAGGGCGACGGCGACCCGGCCGAGCTCTGGGAGCGCATGGCCGATGACATCGCCGGAGCCATCGACTGATCCGTGATGACCACCACCTCTCCCGCCCCTGAGAAGTCCCCGGCGGCCGCGGAACACCCCCGCGGCCGCCGGCCCCCCGGGAGGAGGCATCGGCAGGCCGAGCGCCTGGCCGAGGCCGCCTCCGTGGGATGGAAGCTGCTCGTCGTCAAGATCCTGATCCTCGGCGCGCTCAACGCCGTCGCCGTCTACGCGGCCCTGGTGCTGTTCGCCAGCGACCAGCCGCTGGTCGGGGGCGCCGTCGTCGTCGCGGGGATCCTCATCTCGTGGATCTACTTCCGCCGCGGCGGACTGCCGGCGAAGTACCTGCTTCCCGGTGTGGCGTTCCTGCTGATCTTCCAGATATTCATGGTGCTGTACTCCGGGTACGTCGCCTTCACCAACTACGGCACCGGACACAACAGCGACAAGGACGACGCGGTGCACGCGATCATGCTGCAGAACCAGGAGCGCGTGCCGGACTCCCCCACCTACTCGCTCGCTGTGGCGGAGCGCTTCGGTGAGCTCTCCTTCGTGGTCACCGACCCGGCAGGCGATGTCTTCATCGGTTCCGCGGAGCAGCCTCTGGAACAGGTCGACGGAGCCGTGGTCGATGCCGGGCGCGTGGTCGACGTCCCCGGACATGACGTCCTGGACTTCGCCGAGGTGCTCCAGCGCCAGGGGGAGATCACCCAGCTGGCGGTGCCCTTCAGCGAGGACCCCAATGCGGGCATGCTCCGCACCCAGGATGCGCAGTCGGCCTATCTCTACACCTCTCGGTATGTCTACGACGCCGAGGCCGACACCATGACCAACTCAGACACCGGGACGGTCTACGCCGACGCCGGTGAGGGCGCGTTCAGCTCCCCGCAGGGTGAGGAGCTGATGCCGGGCTGGCGGATCCACGTCGGCCTGGACAACTTCGTGCGTGCCGCCACCGAGCCCACGATCCGTGGCCCGCTGCTCTCGGTGACGATCTGGACCTTCGCCTTCGCGTTCCTCTCGGTGGCGACGACCTTCGTCCTGGGCCTGTTCCTGGCGATCGTGTTCAACGACGCCCGGATGCGAAGCCGCAAGTACTACCGGCTGATCATGATCCTGCCCTACGCCTTCCCCGGGTTCCTCTCCGCACTGGTCTGGGCAGGCATGCTGAACCAGGAGTTCGGCTTCGTGAACAACGTCATCTTCGGAGGCGCCCAGATCCCCTGGCTGACCGATGCCCTCCTGGCGAAGGTCTCGATCCTGCTGGTGAACCTCTGGCTGGGGTTCCCCTACATGTTCCTGGTCTGCACCGGCGCGCTGCAGGCGATACCCGACGAACTCACCGAGGCCGCGCAGATGGACGGCGCCAGGCCCTTCCAGGCCTTCCGGATGATCAAGCTGCCCCTGCTGCTGGTCTCCCTGGCACCGTTGCTGATCTCGGCCTTCGCCTTCAACTTCAACAACCTGACCCTGGTGTACATGCTCACCGGAGGCGGGCCCCGCGATCTCGACGCCGGCATCAACGTCGGTGCCACCGACATCCTCATCACCCTGGTCTACAAGGTGGCCTTCGTCGGTGCCGATCGAGACTATGGGCTGGCCAGCGCCTTCGCGATCATCATCTTCCTGCTCGTCGGCACCGTCTCGGTGATCGCCTTCCGGCAGACCAAGTCACTCGAGGAGCTGAACTGACATGAGTATCGACACTGACAGCGCCCCTCGCCCCCTCCGCACCGGCCGGCCCATCCGCGTCTGGATGCGCCAGACCGGCTGGCGTCATCTCGTCGGTGCGGTGATCGTGGTCTTCTCGATCTTCCCGCTGGTCTACGTGTTCTCCGCCTCGCTGAACCCCGGCGGCACGCTGATCACCGCCAACTCGCTGTTCCGGAACATGAGTCTGGACAGCTATGTCGAGCTGTTCGACCGTCCCCAGCAGCCCTACGCCGCCTGGTTCGGGAACACGCTGTTCATCGGCCTGACCTCCTCGGCGGGAAGCGTGCTGCTCGGCGCACTGGCCGCCTATGCGTTCTCCCGGATGCGGTTCACCGGACGGCGGGTCGGGCTGATCACCCTGCTGCTGGTGCAGATGTTCCCGCAGCTGCTGGCGATGGTCGCGATCTTCCTGCTGATGCTTTCCATCGGGGAGATCTTCCCGGCCATCGGGGTGAACAGCCAGATGGGACTCATCCTGGTGTATCTGGGCGGGGCGCTGGGGGTGAACACCTATCTGATGTATGGGTTCTTCAACACGATCCCGCAGTCCATCGATGAGGCCGCACGCATCGACGGCGCCGGTCACGCCCGGATATTCTTCACCATCATCCTGCCGCTGGTCTCTCCGATCCTGGCGGTGGTGGCGCTGCTCTCGTTCATCGCGACCACCAACGACTTCGTGGTGGCCTCGGTGCTGCTGATCGACCCGGACAAGCAGACTCTGGCGGTGGGGCTGTACCAGTTCATCTCCCAGGAGACCTCGCAGAACTGGTCGATCTTCGCCGCGGGCGCGGTGCTGGCCGCGATCATCCCGGTGGCGCTGTTCCTGGCCCTGCAGAAGTACATCATCGGTGGACTGACCGCCGGAAGCGTGAAGTGAGGAGACCCATGCCAGCACCCGCCCACCCGTCCCCGCCTCCAGCCGACCTGCTCCCCCATCACGACGGCTCACCCCTGCACGTCTCGGACGACGCCCCCGCTCTGGGCGAGCGCGTGCGGGTGCGGCTGCGCGTGCCGGAGGGCTTCGGCCCGCTGGAGGCGGTCATGGTGCGGTCCAACCCGGACCGCGAGCCGACCTGGGACGAGGCCGAGCCGCTCGGTGCTGCGGGCGGCTGGCAGTGGTGGGAGGCCGAGGTCACTGTGCACAACCCCCGCCACGGCTACCGCTGGCTGCTGCGCGGCGCCGGCCGTGTGCACTGGCTGAACCAGTCCGGTCTGCACCCCGGGGAGGTCCGCGACGCCGATGACTTCGTCCTGCTGGCCACCCCGGCGGCTCCGGCCTGGCTGGCAGAGTCGGTGATGTACCAGATCTTCCCGGACCGGTTCGCCCGGTCCGCAGAGGCCGCGGATCGTGAGGCTCCTGAGTGGGCGATCCCGGCCGCCTGGGAGGACCCGGTGGCCCCCGTGATGCCGTGCAGGAGTCAGCAGCTCTACGGCGGTGACCTCGACGGGATCGTGGAGAAGCTGGACCATCTGGCCGAGCTCGGAGTGGACCTGATCTACCTGACGCCGATCTTTCCGGCGGCCTCGAACCATCGGTACGACGCGGCGAGCTTCGAGCGGGTGGACCCGCTGCTCGGCGGCGATGAGGCCTATGTGCGCCTGGTCCGAGCCGCCCACGCCCGAGGCATGCGGGTCATCGGGGACCTGACGAGCAACCATTCCGGGGATCGCCACGAGTGGTTCCAGACCGCTCTCGCCGATCCTGGGGCCCCAGAGCGGCAGTACTACTACTTCGCCGAAGACGGCTCCTACGAGTCCTGGCTGGGCACGCCGTCACTGCCGAAGTTCGACTGGTCCTCCGAGCAGCTGCGTGAGAGGTTCATCCAGGGGACGGACTCGGTGGTCGCCCGCTGGCTGCTGCCGCCCTTCGAGGCCGACGGCTGGCGGATCGATGTGGCGAACATGACCGGACGGCTGCGCGACGTCGACCTCAACGCCGAGGTGCGGCAGATCCTGCGCCGCACCATGGAGAAGGTCAACCCGGACACCGTGCTGCTGGCCGAGTCCACCAATGACGCCACTGAGGACCTGCAGGGAGACGCCTGGCACGGGGCCATGACGTATCCGGCCTTCACCCGACCGCTGTGGTCCTGGTTGAGCGATCCCACCGGGGAGCCCTGGACCACTGCGGAGGGCTCCCAGCGCACCGAGCCGTGGTTCTTCGGCCTGCCGCTGGGCGGGATCCCGAAGATCACCGCCGCGGAGTTCGCCCAGGCGGTGACCCGGTTCTCCGCCGGGATCCCGTGGCGGATCCGGCTGGGGAACATGCAGCCGCTGAACACCCATGACACCGCGCGGTTCTCCACGCACGCCGCCGAGGGGGCCATGCCGCTCGCGCTGGGTCTGGCGATGACCCTGCCGGGGGTGCCGGTGCTCTTCGCCGGGGACGAGTTCGGGCTCACCGGGGCCGACGGCGAGCTCAGCCGCACTCCGATGCCCTGGGGTACGGAGTCCCAGCCGGAGGTCGCCGAGCGGCTGCGACTGTGCCGGGAGCTGGTCGGTCTGCGCCGCGGTCATGAGGTGCTGGCCCGCGGCGGGATGCGCTGGGTCCACGCTGACGACGACGCCGTGGTGTTCCTCCGCGAGTCGTCCCAGGAGAGCCTGCTGGTGCTGGCCACCATGGCTGAGCGTGAGGTGGAGCTTCCGGTGGTGGCCGTGCCGGGGCTGGCGGCGTCCGGCGGTCAGCGGGACGAGCCGGCGGTCTCGCGTCTGACCGGTGAGTCCGTGTGCGGCCTCTCCGGCGAGACGATGCGGATCTCCGCCCTCGGCCCGTCCTTCACCGTGTGGCGGCTGCCCGGGGTGCCCGCTCCGCGCTGAGCGTTGCGCCTGCCGGCGGTGTCGGAGAATGACTCCGGCACCTCGGCAGGCGCCTTCTGGCGGTGTCGCACGCCCGCCTGCCTCGCATGTCAGCGGTCCGTCATAGCCTCCCTTTGTATTCGAAACTGTGTTCGAACTACGATGGAGGGGCGAGAGGCGGTGCCTCGCTCCCCGCTCGCTCCTTCCCATCGTCAGCGAACACTGCACCTGCGCGCCCTCGGGCGCTGGACCTAGGGAGTAGAGCTGATGAGCACCACCTCGACCACCCCCGCCCTTCCCGGCGTCGTCCGCCTCGTCGCCCCGGAGGAAGCTCGCCGCCTCGCCGCCGCGAGGAGCCAGAGCGCCGCGAGCCGAGCCTCTGGCTCAGGATCCCGGAACGATGCAGCCGTCATCCCGCTGTCGCGGGCCCTCACCGAGGAGCTGACCGTCGAGTGCGACGAGACCGGCATCCCGCACCGGCTGTGCTGGCGGGATCGCTGGCATGCCGTCGTGGAGGAGCCGGTCCGCTGGTTCGAGCGCCGTCGCTGGTGGCTCGAGGACGCCCGGGTCGAACGCGGTCGCGGCGCAGGGGTCGTCGACCATGAGATCTGGCGGCTCCAGATCCGCCTGGAGGCCGCCTCCCGGGCCGTGCCCCGCACCGTCGACCTGAGCCGTCACGCCGGCTCCGGACGATGGCGGCTGCTGAGAGTCCACGATGCGGCGGCCTGATCTCACCGCCCCTGACCGGCTCACCCCATCTCGGGGAGCACGCTGATGGGTGGGTTCGTGCATCTCGACGTCGCCTCCTCCTTCAGCGCCCACTACGGTGCCAGCTGGCCGGAGGACCTGGTCGCGGCGGCTGCCGCGGACGATGCGGGCGCCATCGCCTGCGTGGACCGGGACGGCCTGTACGGGGCGATCAAGCATGTCACCGCCTGCCGCGTCCACGACGTCTCCCCCATCCTCGGGGTGAACCTGCAGGTCATCGAGGAGCTCCCCGACGGCGGCCTGGCGGACCGCGGACGGGTGGTTCTGCTCGCCCACGGTTCGGCGGCCGGGTATGCGGCGCTGTGTCGGGCGGTCTCTGCCGCCCATCTGCGGGACACCGGCGCAGGGCCCCGCCTCGGCCTCTCTCGGCTGGTGGAGCTGGCCTGCCCCGCAGGGGTGCGGGCCGTGGCCTCCGGAGAGGCCGATCCGGCACTGTTCGTGCTGCTGGGGCCGGAGAGCGACGTCGGCACCGCTGCGGCCACCCGACGCTACGCCCAGGCCCGAGGGCTGCTGCACGGCTGGCGATCGGCCCTGGGGGCCGCCCCGCTGCGGATCGAGGTGGTCTCCCACCTCGCCCCTCCCGGAGAGGCGCTCTCCACCGCCCATGCCGCGCGGATGCTCGCGATCGCCGAGGACTGTGCAGTGGACCCGGTGCTGACGAACATGGTGCGCTTCGCCCAGGAGGACGACGCCACCACCGCCGATGTGCTCGACGCGGTCCGGGTGCTCTCCAGTCTCCACGTCACCGAGACCCTGCAGCCCAACGGCCAGGGCTGGCTCAAGCCTGCCCGGACGATGGAACGACTGGCCGGGGAGATCTGCGCGTCCAGCTCGGCGGCACGCATCGACGCCGTGGACCTGCTCGAGCACACCCGGGCGCTGGCGCAGCGTTGCCTCCTGGACCCGGTGGCGCACATGAGCTTCCGCGTGCCGAAGGTCCCGGAGGCCCGGGTGATCGGGCTCGGCCGGCAGGGGCGGTGCACAGATCCGCGCCGCGAGCTGCGCCAGCGCTGCGAGGCCGGGCTCACCGCGCGGTTCCCCCGGCTCTCCTCCTCAGCCGCCGCGCAGGTGAGGGGGCGGTTGGAGCATGAGCTGACGATCATCGAGGATCTCGGCTTCTCCAGCTACTTCCTGACGGTCGCAGAAGTGGTCGAGATGGTCGAGCAGATGGAGGTGCGGGTCTCGGCGCGCGGCTCAGGGGCCTCCTCTCTGGTGAACCATCTGCTGCGGATCAGCGCGGTGGACCCGATCGAGCATGATCTGATCTTCGAACGTTTCCTCTCACGACGCCGTTCCACCCTGCCGGACATCGACATCGACGTGGAGTCGGCCCGCCGCCATGAGGTCTACCACCGGATCTTCGAGCGGTTCGGTGGTGAGCGCACCACGCTGATGAGTATGCAGAACAGCTATCGGATCCGCGGAGCCGTGCGCGACGCCGGCCTCGCTCTGGGACTGCCGGAGGAGGAGATCGCGCAGATCGCTGAGACCATGTGGCGCTTTCCGGCCAGTCGGTTCCGAGAGGCGCTGGCGGAAAAGCCGGAGCTGCGCACCCTGGCCGCCCGGTTGGACTCCGAGCGGTCGCAGGGGCGCCAGCAGCTGGACCTGCTGGTGGATCTCACCGAGCGGCTGGACCGGCTTCCCCGGCATATCTCCACCCACCCCTGTGGGGTCATCCTGGGCGATGAGCAGCTGCTGGACCTCACGCCGGTGCAGCCCTCCGGCGTGGACGGACTGCCGATGAGTCAGTTCGACAAGCACGACATGGACCCGATGGGTTTCCTGAAGCTGGACGTGCTGGGGGTGCGCATGCAGTCCACCATCGCCTACGCCCTGCAGGAGGTGCGGCGCACCACCGGGGAACGGATCGAGCTGGAGGCGGTGGACCGCGACGACGAGGCGACCTATCGACTCATCCAGTCCACCCACACTTTGGGCTGCTTCCAGATCGAGTCTCCGGGGCAGCGGGAGCTGGTGGGCAAGCTGGTGCCACGACGCTTCTCCGACCTGGTGGTGGACATCTCGCTGTTCCGACCGGGGCCGATGGGGTCCGGCATGGTGACCCCTTATCTGGAGCGGCGGCATGGTTTCGAACAGGTGGCCTCCCCGCACCCGGACCTGGCCGACGTGCTGGCCGAGACCCACGGGGTGACGATCTACCACGAGCAGGTGCTGCGCATCTTCGACACGATGACCTGCTGCGGACTGGCCAAGGCCGATGAGCTCCGCCGTGCACTGGGCGGCGAGACCCATGACACGGTGGAGACCTTCTTCCGCACCCGGGCCGCAGCGCGCGGGTATGCCGACGGGGTGATCGAGGAGGTCTGGGAGATCCTGGACAGCTTCGGCTCCTTCGGCTTCTGCAAAGCACATGGGGCGGCCTTCGCGGTCCCGACCTTCGAGTCTGCCTGGCTGAAGACCCACCATCCGGCGGCTTTCCTCGCCGGGCTCTTCGAGCATGATCCGGGCATGTATCCGCTGCGGCTGCTGGTGGCCGAGGCCAGGCGTCTGGGAGTGCCGCTGCTGGGCATGGACGTCAACCGCTCCACCCGGCACTATGTGCTGGAGGAGTTGGATGAGCCGGCCGCAGCGGGCATCCGCATGGCGCTGACCAGCCTCAAGGGAATCAGCGAGGCGGAGATCGACAGGATCGTGGAGGCCCAGCCCTTCGACTCGCTGGCGGACCTGCGGGATCGGGCGCGTCCGAAGCGTCCCACGCTGCGCGCACTGGCACAGGTGGGGGCCTTGGACTCACTCATGCCCGGGGGCCTGGGCCGACGGGGGGACCTGATCGCCGCCGTCGCGGACCGGACCCGGGCGCGGGTCTCCTCGCCGCGACGCCGGGAGGTGGCCGGCCAGCTGCCGTTGCCCCTCCCGGACGTGGAGGTCTCCTCCCTGCCGGAGACGCATCCCTCCCCCACCAGGGAGGAGCTGATCAGTGACGAGCTGCGACTGACCAGCATCGACGTCACCGGCCATGTGATGGAGAACCATCGGGCGGCGCTGGACCGCTTCGAGGTGACCCGGGCGGAGGACCTGCTGGGGCTGCGCAGCGGCTCCACTGTGCGAGTGGCCGGGATCCGGGTGGCCACCCAGACCCCGCCGATGGCCAGCGGGAAACGGGTGGTGTTCATCAGTCTCGACGACGGCACCGGCTGCGCCGACGTCGCGTTCTTCGAGGAGGCCCAGAGCAACGCCGGGGAGATCCTCTTCACCGCCCAGCTGATGCTGGTGGAGGGCACGATCCGCCGCACCGGACCGCGGGCGGTGAGCATCCAGGCCGCCGACGCCTGGGACCTGCGGCGTGAGGACCACCTGGAGCGGCTGCGGCGACGCACTCCCCCGGCCCGGCGGAGGGCTCAGCCGGTGCGGACCGGCTCCAGATCCTGGGACTCCTCGTCGGTGAAGAGGCGGGAGCGGATCACGAACCGGTGACCGGTGGGCCCTTCGATGGAGAAACCCGCCCCACGGCCAGCGGTGACGTCGATGGTGAGGTGGGTGTGGGACCAGTACTCGAACTGAGCCTGGGAGATCCACACCGGGACAGGTTCGCCGGTGCCGGCGTCGAGTTCGCCGAGCAGCACATCCGAGGAGCCGGTGAGGAAGGTCCCCTGGGTGTAGCACATGGGGGCGGAGCCGTCGCAGCAGCCTCCGGACTGGTGGAACATCAGCGGCTGGTCATGCTCTGTGCGGAGGCGGCGCAGCAGGGCTGCGGCCTCCTCGGTCAGGGCGACACGTGCATGGGGCATCGTCCTCATTCCCTTCTCCTGGTGGGGCGTCCTTGGGACGGAGACGCCCGCCGCCCGGGGCTCCCCCGGCGGCGGGCCGTCATCCGGCTCTGTGGCGACCTGCTGATCAGAACAGGCCGGCAGCTCCTTCGGAGTAGCTGACCAGCAGGTTCTTGGTCTGCTGGTAGTGGCCCAGCATCATCGCGTGGTTCTCCCGGCCGATGCCGGACTGCTTGTACCCACCGAAGGCGGCGTGGGCGGGGTACTGGTGGTAGCAGTTGGTCCAGACCCGTCCGGCCTGGATCTCCCGGCCCGCGCGGTAGGCGGTGGCACCGTCGCGGGACCACACCCCGGCTCCCAGTCCGTAGAGAGTGTCATTGGCGATGTCCATGGCATCCTGGTAGCCGGAGAAACCGGTCACCGAGACCACGGGGCCGAAGATCTCTTCCTGAAAGATACGCATGGAGTTGCTGCCGCGGAAGATCGTCGGTTGCACGTAGTATCCTCCGGAGAGATCCCCGCCGAGGTCCACCTGCTCGCCGCCGAGCAGCACCTCCGCGCCCTCCTGCTTGCCGATGTCGATGTAGGAGAGGATCTTCTCCAGCTGATCGTTGCTGGCCTGAGCGCCGATCATGGTGCTGGTGTCCAGCGGGTCGCCCTGCACGACCTTCTTGGTGCGTTCAACGGCATCGGCGAGGAATCCGTCCATGATGGTCTCGTCGATCAGGGCGCGCGACGGGCAGGTGCAGACCTCACCCTGGTTGAGAGCGAACATCGTGAAGCCCTCCAGGGCCTTCTCATAGAAGGCGTCCTTCTCCCGGGCGACGTCGGAGAAGAAGATGTTGGGGCTCTTGCCGCCCAGCTCCAGGGTGACCGGGATGAGGTTCTGGGAGGCGTACTGCATGATGAGCCGGCCGGTGGTGGTCTCTCCGGTGAAGGCGATCTTGCGGATCCTCGGGCTGGAGGCCAGTGGGGCTCCGGCCTCGGCGCCGAAACCGTTGACCACGTTGAGCACCCCGGCCGGCAGCAGGTCGGCGATCAGCTCGGACAGCACCAGGATGGATGTCGGCGTCTGCTCGGCGGGCTTGAGCACCACCGTGTTGCCGGCGGCCAGCGCGGGGGCGAGTTTCCATGTGGCCATCAGCAGCGGGAAGTTCCAAGGGATGATCTGGCCGACCACGCCCAGCGGTTCGTGGAAGTGGTACGCCACGGTGTCGCCGTCGATCTCACTGATCCCGCCCTCTTGGGCGCGGATGGCGGAGGCGAAGTAGCGGAAGTGGTCCACGGCCAGCGGCAGGTCGGCGGCCAGGCACTCACGCACGGGCTTGCCGTTGTCCCAGGTCTCGGCCACCGCGAGCATCTCCAGGTTCTCCTCGATCCGGTCGGCGATGCGGTGGAGTACCAGCGCACGCTGGGCGGCGGAGGTCCGGCCCCAGCCAGGAGCCGCCTGGTGTGCGGCGTCGAGGGCGAGCTCGATGTCCTCGGCGTCGGACTGAGCGATCTCGGTGAAGGTCTTCCCGGTGACCGGGGACGGGTTCTCGAAGTAGCGTCCTTTGACCGGGGCGACCCATTCGCCGCCGATCCAGTTCTCGTACCGGGCTTTGAAGCTCACCAGGCTCTCGGGGTGGCCGGGCTGCGCGTAGACGCTCATGGGGACTCCTTCGTCAGGGATGGCATGTCAGAGCTGTGTCACCGCCAGATCAGTCTCGCCACGAGGAGCACGCCTCCGTCGGTGAGCCGGCACCAGTGACATTGACCCAGCATGTGAGCTGATTCACACAGTGATGACGCTAATGGACGGGCCGTTGCATCGACGTTGCAGCTCCGCCCCGGATGGAGAGGCCTCGCCGCCTGGGTTCATGGCCTATCCTGAAAGTCGATCCCATGTGTGCTGTATCACGTACACGACAGCCGGTGAACCGTTGCCCGATCCGCGGCGGAGTATTGACGATGCGCCCCTCAGGAGGCTCCATGATGCGTGAGGCCGTCCCCGACGAGCCGCAGACATGGGAGGCGCTGCCCCCGATGCTGCGCGAGTCGTGGCGTCGCTCCTCGGGATATCTGAAGGACCCGGGTCATGCGTCGCCGCCCATCGACCTGTCTGAGTCTGACCTCCCGGGCGCCCGCCGGGAGCACCCGCTGTCGGCTGCGATGCCGGTGTTCGACCGTCTGCTGATCCAGCCGGCGCGGGACGCAGGTCTCATCGTCGCCGTCGGAGACGCCCAGGGGCGACTCCTCTGGGTCGACGGCGATCGCCCGACGCTCCGCCGTGCTGAGTCCCAGGGATTCCAGGCGGGGGCCAATTGGTCGGAGCGAGCGATCGGCACTTCTGCGCCTGGCACCGCACTGGCCAGCGGCCGGGCCGTCAAGGTGGATCAGGAGCAGCACTTCGCCGTCGCGGCGCACCGATTCTCCTGCTCCGCGGCTCCGGTCCACTGCCCACACACCGGCGGACTGCTCGGCATGGTGGACATCACCGGAGGACGAGAAGCGGTGGCCACCCATTCCCTTCCGCTGGTCGTCGCGGCGATCGCCGCGGCCCAGGGGGAGCTGCGCTCCACCGCGGCAGGGCAGGGGCTGCCGCGTCTCATCACCCTGGGCCAGGAGTCCCCGTCCCTCGCCCGGGGCCCCGCCTCGTGGCGCCTCAGCCCCCGACATGCCGATCTGCTCGTGCTTCTGGGCTGGGAGACCGGAGGACCCCGGGGCCGAGCCGAGGCGGGAATGAATGCCGCCCAGCTGGCCGAGGACCTCTTCGGCGAACCCGGGCACGAGGTCTCCCTGCGCGCCGAGGTCAATCGCCTGCGCCGAGTCCTGACGCAAGTTCCCGCCCCGGAGCCCGGCCTGACGCTGCTGTCTCGCCCCTACCGGCTCTCACAGCCGCTCCCCCTGGATGCGGTGGACGTCTACGAGGCGCTGCGCCGGGGCGACCGGGCCACGGCACTGGACCTCTATGCCGGAGACCTCCTCCCCCGGTCCCAGTCCCCCGGCATCACCCGCATCCGGTGGGAGCTCTCCGCCATGCTTCGCGAGGCCGTGCTGCAGGACGGCTCCCCCCTGGAGATCTGCCGCTACCTGCAGCTTCCCGAGGCGCGCGGCGACGAGGCCGCCCTCCGGGAGGCTCTGCGCCTGCTGCCTCCGGACTCTCCCGAGCGAGCCCTGCTCGTGGCGCGTTCCACCACGTGAGCCTGGGCATCCGCCTGAGGCGCCGAGCGGCGCAACTCCCCTGCAACCTCAGTGTGAATATCGTCACATGTGCCATCATCGGACGAACACACGAGGAGTGACGATGAGCACCATGACAGCAGCAGTCGTCGAACAGTTCGGCACCGAGCTGAATGTCCGTGAACACGATCTGCCGGAGCCGGGCCCCGGGCAGGCCCTCGTGAAGCTGCAGGCCTCGGGCGTCTGCCACACCGACCTCCATGCCGCGGAGGGGGACTGGCCGATCAAGCCCACCCCGCCGTTCATCCCCGGCCATGAGGGCGTGGGCGTCGTCGAGAAGGTCGGCCCCGGCGTGACCGAGGTGGAAGTCGGTCAGACGGTCGGGAATGCGTGGCTCTGGAGCGCCTGCGGGGCCTGTGAGCACTGCCGCACCGGATGGGAGACCCTGTGCGAGCAGCAGATCAACGGCGGGTACGCCGTCGACGGCTCCTTCGGGCAGTACATGCTGGTCGACGCTAAGTTCGCCGCGGCGATCCCCGACGGAGCAGACCCCTTCGAGGTCGCTCCGGTGCTCTGTGCCGGAGTGACGGTCTACAAGGGCCTGAAGGTGACCGGGGTGCGGCCCGGTCAATGGGTGGTGATCTCCGGCATCGGCGGTCTCGGCCACCTGGCCGTCCAGTACGCCGTGGCCATGGGGATGCGCGTCATCGCGGTGGACATCGCCGACGACAAGCTCGCCCTGGCGGAACGGCATGGGGCGGAGATCACACTCAATGCTCTGGGGGCCGACCCGGCCGAGGAGATCCAGCGCCGGGTGGGAGGGTCCCATGGCGTTCTGGTGACTGCGGTCCACCCGGATGCCTTCCGCCAGGCCATCTCGATGACTCGTCGAGGTGGGACCATCGTCTTCAACGGCCTACCGCCGGGCGAGTTTCCGGCCCCGATCTTCGACATCGTCCTCAAGGGGCTGACGATCCGCGGCTCGATCGTCGGAACGCGTCAGGACATGGTCGAAGCTCTGGAGATCTACTCGCGGGGCAAGATCCATCCCACGATCTCCACACGCCCGCTGGGAGACATCAACGCCGTCTTCGACGAGATGCAGCACGGCAAGATCGACGGCCGCGTGGTCATCGACTTCCAACAGGCCGGCTGATCCCCAGGTGACGCCCTCCGGGTCGGTCTCGGCCGCCTGGCGTGGGGGTGGTGGACTCGGCCAGTCGCCATCCCACGGTCGCCGGGCCGTCCGGGCCGATCCCGGATCAACTGGAGCAGTCCTGGCCCGCTCCGTGGGCTCTGGGCCTCACTGTTTGCGGGAGGAGAGGACGCAGAACTCATTGCCCTCCGGGTCTGCCAGCACGGTCCAGGTGGCGTCATCCGGAGCGCCGACGTCGACGATCCGGGCTCCGAGGTCGAGCAGCCGCTCGATCTCGGCGTCACGGTCATCGCTGATGTGTGGTGCGAAGTCCCAGTGGAGCCGGTTCTTGGTGTTCTTCTCGTGCCCCACCGGCACGAAGAGCATGCCCGGAGGCACGCGATGGAAGTCGAGGATCTCCACGAAGTCCTTCGCCCAGGGCGGCAGGACCGCGGCTTCCTTCTCCGTCTCGAAGGCCACGTCCCAGCCCAAAGCCTCAGCCCACCACCGGGCCAGAGCTCGGTGGTCTCTCGCCTCGACGACCGTGGAATACCAGCGCAGAGACATCGTCCTCCCTCCCCACCATGCCGCCGGTGGCTGCTCTGCCG
The DNA here is from genome assembly GCF_013410745.1 of Nesterenkonia xinjiangensis. NCBI lineage: Bacteria > Bacillati > Actinomycetota > Actinomycetes > Micrococcales > Micrococcaceae > Nesterenkonia > Nesterenkonia xinjiangensis. Next base: position 3,356,706 of record NZ_JACCFY010000001.1, read on the forward strand.
CCGAGGCAGGCGCCGTCGCACGGGGCGGCGGCTGGAAGTTCAGGCTAGCTCATCAACGGGGCGCCGATGAAGGGATCGAGGGCCAGGCCCACGAAGAGAAGCGTGAGATACATGATCGACAGGTGGAAGACCTTCATGGCCTTCTTGTCGGTGAGCGATTCCCGCTGAGCCTGACGGTGCAGCACGTGACACTCGTAGAGGAACCAGCCTCCGGAGACCGCCGCGAAGGCGGTGTAGGTGATGCCTGCCCAGCCCATGGGGATCAGCAGCAGTGAGCAGACCACCGTCGCCCAGGCGTAAAGGACGACCTGCACGGAGACGGTCTTGGCAGTGGCCACGGCGCCGAGCATGGGGACGTCGGCCGTCTGATAGTCGGTGCGGTACTTCATGGACAGTGGCCAGTAATGGGGCGGGGTCCAGAGGAAGATGATGAAGAACAGCACCAGCGCGGGCCACTCGACGCTCTCGCGGACCGCGGCCCACGCGATGAGCACGGGGAAGCATCCGGCCAGGCCGCCCCAGATGATGTTCTGCTCGGTGCGCCGCTTCAGGATGATCGTATAGATGACCACGTAGAAGAACATGGCCGCCGCTCCGAGACCGGCTGCCAGCGGATTGGCGCCGATCCATAGGATGGCGATCGCGACCGCGCCGAGCAACGAGGCGAAGACGAACGCCTCCCACGGAGTGAGCTCCCCGGTGACCAGCGGACGCTTCTTGGTCCGGTTCATGAGCTTGTCCATGTCCCGGTCGATATAGCAGTTGAACGCGCCCGCGGAGCCGGCTGCGCAGGCTCCGCCGACCATGGTGGCGAGAACCAGCCAGAAGTCAGGGAACCCCCGCTGGGCGAAGATCATCGTGGGAAGCGTCGTGACCAGCAGCAGCTCGATCACCCGCGGCTTCGTCAGCGACCAGTAGGCCGCCGCTTTGCGGCGCCACTGCGGCCGTGCCTCACCGGCCGGGTGACCCGGGGTCGGTGAAGAGGCGGGCGGCGCGGGCGCGCCGGAGAGGTTCTGGGTCACGTCTGATGCTCACAATGGGTCAAGGTGCAGTCGCGGTCGGAGCCCAGTCTATCGTCAGATCGCCGTCCCCCGCGCTGTCACGCGCCAGTGAGGCAGAGTATTTCGACACGTTGTAGAAGAACTGGTGGCAGGTGCGGCCCACTGGTGTGCCGGATCCGCCTCAGGCGTCGATACGTTCGCGGTCAAGCGCCTGCGAACCCTCGATGATGAAGTCCTTGCGCGGCGCCACGACTGAGCCCATCAGCAGGTCGAAGACCCGCTCGGCATTCTCCGCGTGCTCCACCCGGATGCGCCGCAGAGAACGGAAGGCCGGATCCATGGTGGTCTCGGAGAGCTGGTCGGCATCCATCTCGCCCAGACCCTTGTAGCGCTGGATGGGTTCCTTGTAGCGAAGACCCTCGGCTTCGAGACGCGCCAGCAGCTGGTTCAGCTCTGCTTCCGAATAGGTGTAACGCACTTCGTTGGGCTTCTTTCCGGCGTGCACCACTTCTACTCGGTGCAGCGGAGGCACGGCGGCGAACACCCGCCCCTCCTCGATCATCGGTCGCATGTATCGGAAGAAGAGCGTCAGCAGCAGGGTGCGGATGTGGGCACCGTCGACGTCGGCGTCGGTCATCAACACCACTTTGCCGTAGCGCGCGGAGTCCACATCGAAGGTCCGGCCCGAACCGGCGCCGATCACCTGCAGCAGGGCGGCACACTCGGTGTTGGAGAGCATGTCCGAGACGGAGGCCTTCTGCACGTTGAGGATCTTGCCCCGGATCGGCAGCAGAGCCTGGTAGTCAGAGGAACGGGCCAGCTTGGCCGTGCCCAGCGCGGAGTCCCCCTCCACGATGAACAGCTCGGTGTTCTCCACGCCTTTGGACCGACACTCCACCAGCTTCGCCGGCATCGAGGAGTTCTCCAGGGCGTTCTTCCGACGCTGGGTCTCCTTGTGCATGCGCGCTGAGATGCGCGACTTCATCTCCGAGACGACCTTCTCCAACACGGCGGTGGCCTGCTGCTTCTCCCCGCGCTTGGTGGAGGTCAGTCGTTGGCCGAGCTCCTTCTCCACCACCTTGGAGACGATCTGCCGTGCCGCGGAGGTCCCAAGGATCTCCTTGGTCTGGCCCTCGAACTGGGGCTCGGCGATGCGCACCGTCACCACGGCGGTCAGCCCGGCCAGGACGTCGTCCTTCTCGAGCTTGTCATTGCCGGCCTTGAGCCGCCGGGCGTTGGCCTCCACGTTCTTGCGGAAGGTCTTCAGCAGCGCCTGTTCGAATCCGGTGAGGTGGGTGCCGCCCTTCGGTGTGGAGATGATGTTGACGAAGCTTCGCACGTTCGCGTCATAGCCCACGCCCCAGCGCATCGCGATGTCCACTTCGCAGTCCCGCTCGACGTCCTGCATGTGGCTCCGGCCGTCATCGCCGATCACCGGCACACGCTCGGTGAAGCTCCCCTGACCCTGGATCCGCCAGATCTCGGTGACGGGGGAATCGGTGGACAGGAAGTCGACGAACTCCCCTATCCCGCCGTCGTACTGGAAGACCTCCTCCGAGGGAGTCTCCCCGCGCTGATCGCGCACCGTGATGCGCAGCCCTGGGATGAGGAATGCGGTCTGCCGGGCGCGATTGCTGAGCTCCTCATCGTCGAAGCGTGCATCCGGGGTGAAGATATGACGATCCGCCCAGTATCGGATGGTGGTGCCGGTGGTGCCCCGTTTGGCCTTGCCGACCACTTCCACCGGGGAGCCCTCCGCCGCCGGCGTGAAATCGGCATCCGGGTCCGCCCTGCTGCCGGCGAAGATGCCCGGCTCGCCGCGGCGGAAGGACATCTGGTAGACCTTGCCGCCACGCGTGACCCGGGCGTCGAGCCGCGCGGACAGCGCGTTGACCACCGAGGCGCCGACCCCGTGGAGTCCTCCGACGGCGTTGTAGGAGCCACCGCCGAACTTGCCGCCGGCGTGGAGCTTGGTGAAGACCACTTCGAGCCCGGAGAGGCCGGTGCGAGGCTCCACGTCGACGGGGATGCCTCGGCCGTCGTCGGTGACCTCCACCGAGTCGTCCTGATGCAGGACGACGGTGATGGTCGAGGCGTAGCCCGCCAGCGCCTCGTCCACCGAGTTGTCGATGATCTCCCAGAGACAGTGCATGAGACCGCGGGAGTCGGTGGAGCCGACGTACATCCCCGGTCGCTTCCGGACCGCTTCCAGGCCCTCGAGCACCGACAGATGCCGAGCGTCGTACTCGGATCGCTTTGCCACGGATCTCCTCCTGCTGGACTCGGGTCGCGCACCGTCTCGACGTCGCAGCATCTCGCCTTCGCGGCGACGGCGCGTGCCGCATAGGACACAGACATTGCAAGCCTATCCGGCGGAACCTCACACTGCCTTCAGAACCGCCGCAGGACCGTCGTATCCGTCCAGATGGGCCGCTCACCGCGTACGCGGTGAGCGAAAGGCCCGGGAAACGGGCGGTGGACTGCGAATGAAACGGCCCCCGGCATGGTTGTATAGGTATCTACCATTCACGTGAGGAGGCGAAGAGCATGACCGGCACGACTGGGACACTCGAAGCACACCCGAACACTCTGACTGCCCTCGACCGCTGCGACCGCTGCGGAGCACAGGCTTATGTGCGAGCGGCTCTCTCCTCCGGCGCCGGTGTTCTGCTCTTCTGCGTTCACCACGCACGTCATGTGGAAGAGACGCTGCGTCCACAGACCTCTGAGTGGGTCGATGAGTCGGCCCGCCTTGCGGAAGCGCGCTGAGGCGCGGTACCCGCGATCATCACCACTGCATAGGTTCGGCGACCTCGATCGCCGGCACAGGCGAAGGGCCCGGAGGATCATCCTCCGGGCCCTTCGTCGTCTGCATGTCGTCAGTCAGATCGTCTTTGTCTGCAGGGAAGTTCGTGACAGTCCTGCTGGGGCGCGCAGGCGCACCCCAGCAGCTGACGTGATGATGATCGGGCCTCTTCAGCCGGAGCTCCGGACCGCTCTCGCGTGCCGGGGCTCCACGGTCAGGGCGCGTCGCCGATGCTCAGTCGAGGTAGTCGCGGAGCACCTGCGAGCGGCTCGGGTGACGCAGCTTCGACATCGTCTTGGACTCGATCTGTCGAATGCGTTCCCGGGTGACGCCGTAGACCTTTCCGATCTCGTCTAAAGTCTTCGGCTGGCCGTCGGTGAGGCCGAATCGCATCGCCACGACACCCGCCTCACGCTCGGCCAGGGTGTCAAGGACGGAGTGGAGCTGCTCCTGCAGGAGCGTGAAGCTCACCGCATCGGAGGGGACCACTGCCTCGGAGTCCTCGATGAGGTCACCGAACTCCGAATCCCCGTCCTCACCCAAGGGGGTGTGCAGCGAGATCGGCTCGCGGCCGTACTTCTGGACCTCCACGACCTTCTCGGGCGTCATGTCCAGTTCCTGGGCCAGCTCTTCCGGCGTGGGCTCCCGCCCGAGGTCCTGCAGCATCTGTCGCTGGACGCGGGCCAGCTTGTTGATGACCTCGACCATGTGGACCGGGATGCGGATGGTGCGAGCCTGGTCGGCCATCGCGCGGGTGATGGCCTGACGGATCCACCACGTCGCGTAGGTCGAGAACTTGAAGCCCTTCGTGTAGTCGAACTTCTCCACTGCGCGGATCAGGCCCAGGTTGCCCTCCTGGATCAGATCCAGGAACAGCATTCCGCGGCCGGTGTAGCGCTTGGCCAGAGAGACGACCAGACGCAGGTTCGCCTCCAGCAGGTGGTTCTTCGCTCGGCGACCGTCGGCGACGATGAGCTCCATGTCCCGGCGCAGCCGCCGATCGGCGATCTCATCCTTGGCGAGCTTGTGCTCAGCGAAGAGACCGGCCTCGATGCGCAGCGCGAGGTCCACCTCCTGGGCCGCATTGAGCAGCGCCACCTTCCCGATCTGCTTGAGGTAGTCCTTGACCGGATCTGCGGTGGCTCCGGCGGACACGACCTGGACGGCGGGAGCGTCGTCGTCATCGGCGTTGGAGATGACGAAGCCTCGGCCTCGCGTCTCCTCCTCCTCGGCGTCCTCGCCCTTGGCCGCCTTCTTGGCGTTCTCGAGGATCGCCTCGGCGTTGCCCTGGTCGCCTGTGGCGGCGGCGACCTTCTTGGCGACCTCTTCCTCGTCGCCGTCCTGGAGGGCCTTGGCCACGGCCTGCTCGAGCACCTCGGTCGGAGCGGCCTGCTCCTGCTCCGCCTCGGCGAGGACCTCGTCGACGGGGTCCGCGGCCTTCCTGCGCCCGCCGGTCTTCTTGGCGGGGCCGTTGGTGGCGGATCTCGCGGTGGACTTCTTCGCAGTGGAGCTCGACTTCTTGGCCGCGGCGCTGTCGCCAGGCGCGGAGGTGCGCGAAGCTGAACTCCCGCTGGCAGCGGAGGACTGCTCCCCCTCTGTCGCGGCTGCGTTCTCTTCGGTGGACTTGGACGCAGTAGTGGGCACGATGACCTTCCGACTCGGACGTGTGAAGGCGATGGGCTGACCCAGGGTCAACACACCTATGACCCTGTCAACTCCATGGCCTCGCTCACGCTGACCGTCCCGGCGGCCTCCGACCGTCTCCCTGAGGGAACTGGCGGCGCCGATCTGCCGGTACGTGGCGAGCGACCTGACGATGGTTGCAGGGTCTCAGCAGGGCACAACGCCAGCCATCTCCGGATCATTCCCGCCCGCCGCAAATAAATTCCCAAGAATTCTCCTGCCGGATGCCCGAAGACCTTCCCCAGCTCTCCTCGGTCGCTGAAGACCAGGCCCCAGCTCGGCTCCCGCCCGACGAAGCTGCCGCCTCACCTTCACGTCCCCGTGCGGGAGATACCCCAGGAGTGTTCCCTGACCATCGCCCAGGGGCAGATCCGCCCGATGCCTCGGTCTGTCTTCCTCATGCGCCCCACCTGGTGCCCGGGCACCAGGTGCAGGCAACGGTCGAGATAGGCGCCGGAGAGCGTCCCTCTGCCGCGCGCCCACTCGATCCAGGACATCAGCGCCAGTGTCTCAGTCTTCTGCTCGGCCACCAGCATCGGCTGCAGCTGCGAGAGGATCGCCGCCAGGGCATCCAGTCTGTCCCAGCGCGGACGTTCACCGGTCGCGCCCTGCAGTGTCGCATGGAACCTCTTCAGATGAGCCTCGATGAGCCGCCGCTGGTCCTCGATGCTGGCCGCCGTCGCGCCAGCGCCCTCCCGGCAGGGTTGGGCGTGCTCGGCCCAGCGCCGAGCCAATGCCGTCAGACGTCCTTCCGCGCCCGCATCCTCTCCGGCCGCTCCTGGGACGTCGCGGCAGGCCCGGATCACCTCGTGGCCCAACGCCGCCACATCCAGCCCGTCTGCGGCGAGCACGAGCACCGCATCGGGAACGTCTCCCTGGGAGAGGGACCCGACCATCATCGACAGCTGGTCGCGATGTTCATCCGCCCATGCCTCGATCCGCTCGGACTCGTCCCCGGCTGGCAGGCCGGGCCTCTCCGGCGGCTCTCGGCCTTCCCGCTCACGGACCTCGTCCTGGATCATCTGATCCCAGACCCACAGGGCCTGCTGTGCTCCCTGGGAGTCGGCGACGTCCAGGCCGAGGTGCGCCTGTTCAGCCGCCACAGCATCGACGGTCTGATCCGAGGGAGATGCCGCCGGAGCGAGGAAGTCGTCCACCACCTGCCGTGGGGTGCGCAGGATCCGACCGCGGTAGACCATATGCGCATGCAGGACGCTGGCTGCCGCGGCCTGGACGTCCTGCCCGGGATAGGCGCAGCACCGGGAGTCGAGGCAGTCATAGTCCCGGATGTGTCCGTCGCCCACCCACCAGCTCTGCTCCACGTGGATCTCGTGCTGATCGCGAAGCGCCGCCGTCAGTGAGGCATGCAGGGCCGCGTACGGGCGCAGGGAAGGGTCATCCCAGGTGGGCGGAGCGGGTGCCTCCCCGACGAACAGATAGATCACCGCGCCATCGGGCCTGGGGCTGACCCGCGGGCCGGCCAGGTGGTCGCAGACCCATTGCGCGAGTCCCTCCGGATGGTCGGCGCCGGCGCGCAGGTCGATGCGCAGGTGCGCTCCGACGCGCGTGCCATGGAGTCCGACGACGACGAGCGAGTCCTCGGGCAGGAAACCGAAGGTGTGCTGCACCAGAGCCAGGGCGTCGCCAGCGCCCGAGATGCTGATGACCTCCTCCGGCGTGTCGTCCGGCGAGCCGGAGCCAGGCGGAGGCGATGTGCGGTTCCGGGTGGAGGCGAGGTCGTCCGGGCGGTGGCTGTATGTGCTCATGACGCCAGTCTTGAGTGCACACACGGCCGCGGCCAGGGCCTCCAGGTGGTCTGTGGAGAGGGCCGCGTGTCGCGCTGGGACCACGTCAGCTGTGGAGGATCAGAACAGGCGTGGCAGGCCTTCGCCGGAGGAGGTGTCGTCGTCCTCGGAAGAGTCGCCACCCATCCCCTCGGGCGTGGTGTCCTCGGGCATGGTGTCCTCTGGCGTCGGCTGAGCACGCAGGAACGCCTCCACTGCGGCACCGAGCTCCTCGGCGTCGGGGACGGCGTCGTCCTCATTGACCAGCAGGGATCGCTGCTCAGTCGTGGCGTGCTCGTCGAAAGTCTGCTCCAGCCGGTGCACCAGTCCCTGGATCTCACTGTTGCCACTGACCTGCCGGGTGATGTCTTGGTCGACCATCCGGGCAGACTCCCGCAGCTCATCAGTAGGCAGCATCAGCTCCATGGCGGCGCCGATGTACTCCAGCGCGGAGACTGCGACCTGCGGATACCGACCGCCGGCCAGGTAGTGCGGGACGTGCAGGGTGTACCCGACGACGTCGTGCCCCTCCTCGTCCAGACGCATCTCGAGCACCTGTCCCAGGCCGGCCTCGATCTGCGCGGCGGGGCTCCAGGTGGAGATGCCGGTGATCAGGTCTTTGCGGCTGCCATGGGCCGTCACGCCCAACGGCCGGGTGTGCGGGGCCGGCAGGCCCAACGCGTCCACCAGGACCACCAGGGAGATGTCCAGTCGCTCCACCAGCTCCAGCACCGCCTCGGAGACGCGCTCCCACTGAAAGTCGGGCTCGTCGCCGGTGAGCAGCAGGAACGGCCTTCCGGAGGCGTCGCGCACCTCGTAGAGGTCGAGCTCAGGTCCGTCGTAGTCGGTGAAGCGGTCCTCCAGGAACGTCACACGGGGACGGCGTGAGCGATAGTCGAAGAGCTCATCGAGGTCGAAGCTGGCCAGCAGCTTGTGCGGCAGGCCCCCCAGCAGGGCTTCGGAGAGCTGGGAGCTCAGCGCACCTGCGTCAGTGTGCCCGGCCCAGGAGACCAGCATCGTCAGGTTCTCCGCCGGCCGGGCCGCCCGCGGATCACGCAGCACGAGGTCACCGCCCTGGGCCTGCACGGTGGAGTCCGACTTGCCGGGGCGGGGAAAGCCTCCATGCTCCTCCTCGGGCTCGGTGGGGTGCACATGGAGCAGATCCAGGGGTTCCTTCATGAAGCTGAGGCTCCTCTCCGTGCGATCTCGACACGTCATCCGGGTCCGGATGATCGGCGACGGGGGCCTCCTGCGAGGAGGTCACCCCAGGTGAACACAGATGTAACGACCCCACCGTACGGAGAAATTCCCCGCAAGGGGCGGGCGGCGGCGACCGGTGCGCGCTGGGGTTCGGACCCGGTGACATGCCCGGGCTGACGCGCTCCGCACCGAGGCGCTCATCGCGTGTGTGGGCCCGGTGATCCGCACCCCACGTCAGGGGTGCAGGCGTCAGGATCTCGGATAGGATCGAATCCTGAGGCCGCCGAGGGCTTCCACACACGGGCAGCGCGTCGGCGGATGCATCCACAGAAGATTCGACGTTCCCCGGACCGGGGATCAGACGGGATTCACGTGATCAACGACTTCCAGCCCACACTCTCCGCTGTCGCCACGGCTGTCGAGAAGACCCAGACCGACGCTCTCGTGCTCGGCGTGGCAAAGGGGCCTGAAGGCCCCATCCTCCTGCCGAACCCCTTGGCGGACAAGGCCGCCCGCGGCGTGGCCGACTCGCTGAAGGCCCTCGGCGCCACCGGTGCGGCCGACCAGCTGCTCCGACTGCCCGGCGTCGACGGCTTCCGCAGCGAGACCCTTGTGCTGATCGGCGTCGGCGAGCTGACCGGTGAGCCCACCGGCGGCGTGTCGCTGGAGGCGCTGCGCCGCGCGGCCGGCTCCGCGGTGCGTCAGCTGGGGTCGCTGAACTCGGTGGCCCTGGCGCTGCCCGCATCCAGCCCGGAGGAGGTCGCAGCCGTCGCCGAGGGTGCCGCCATCGGTGCCTACTCCTTCACGGCCTTCCGCAGCTCTGAGGAGGCCCGCGCGAAGACTCCGGTGGAGGAGATCCTCATCCTCACCGATCTCAAGGACCGTCACACGAAGTCGGTGCTGGACCGCGCGGCCGTCGTCGGCTCCGCCGTGCGCGCCACCCGCGACCTCGTCAACGCTCCTCCGAGCCACCTCTACCCCGAGACCTTCGCTGATCTCGCCGCCGACCTGGCCGGCCGCACCAAGGCACCGGCTCAGAACGGCTCCACTACCAAGGCTCCGAAGCTCGGGGTCAAGGTCTGGGAGGAGAAGGACCTCGAGAAGGGCGGCTTCGGTGGACTGCTCGGCGTCGGAGGCGGCTCCTCGCGCGGCCCGCGCCTGGTGCGCATCGAGCACTCCCCCTCCAAGCCTGCGGCCCACGTGGCACTGGTGGGGAAGGGCATCACCTTCGACTCCGGCGGCCTGTCGCTGAAGCCGGCTTCCGCGATGACCACGATGAAGCTCGACATGGGTGGCGCCGCCACAGTGCTCGCCGTGGTCCGGGCGGCCGCCGACCTCGACCTGCCGATCAAGGTCACCGGCTGGCTCTGCCTGGCCGAGAACATGCCCTCCTCCACCGCGCAGCGTCCGGAGGACGTGATCACCATCCGCGGCGGCAAGACCGTCGAGGTCCTGAACACCGATGCTGAGGGTCGCCTGGTGATGGCCGATGGTCTGGTCGTGGCTTCCGAAGAACAGCCTGACGCGCTCATCGACGTCGCCACTCTGACCGGCGCCCAGATGGTCGCCCTGGGGCTGCGCACCAGCGGCGTGATGGGCGAGGAGCAGCTGCGCTCCGCGCTGGTCGACTCTGCTGACTCCGCCGGCGAGAAGGTCTGGCCCATGCCGATCCCTGAGGAGGTGCGCTCGGGCTTCGACTCCGAGGTGGCCGATCTCACCAACCTCGGCGATCGCCACGGCGGCATGCTGGGTGCGGCCGCGTTCCTGCGTGAGTTCGTCGGTGAACGTGCCGACGCCGACCAGGACGTCCTCGACGCCGAGGCGCGCAGGATCCCCTGGGCACACCTGGACATCGCCGGACCGGCCTTCAACGAGAAGTCCGCCTACGGGTACACGCCCAAGGCCGGCACCGGCGTGATGGTCCGGACATTGATCGGCTATCTCGAGAGCCTCTCCCGCTGACCAGTGACGACGCCGTCGGTCCGAGGGGCCAGAGGCCCCTCGGACCGACGGCGTCACAGTTCACGGCACCCGTGACGTCGGTGGAAGCCTCGCACGTTCAAGCGATAGGCTGGCACCCGTGCGCACGGGTGCCGTGCCGGGTCTGCAGGCACGGAGCTGTGTCCGCGGGACTCCCGGTCTCCGCAGCCCGCCGACAACTTCACACCACAAGACTCACGCGACCCAAGGGAGCAACGACCGTGGCCGACCAGCCCCAGGCACAGGAATTCGACGTACTCGTCCTCGGCGGAGGCAGCGCAGGCTACGCCGCGGCGCTTCGCTCGGTGCAGCATGGACTCACGGTCGGTCTGATCGAGCGGTCCAAGCTCGGCGGCACCTGCCTGCACACCGGCTGCATCCCGACGAAGGCCTACCTGCATGCGGCGGAGCTCGCCGACGAGGCCCGGTCCAGCGAGAAGTATGGCGTGAAGACCACCTTCGAGGGCATCGACATGGCCAAGGTCCGCGAATACAAGGACGGCATCGTCGCGGGCAAGCACAAGGGGCTCACGGGTCTGCTGAAGATGCGCAAGGTCACCGTCATCGAAGGTGAGGGCCGTCTGGTCTCGCCGCAGGAGATCGAGGTCGACGGCACCCGCTACACCGGCCGCAACATCGTCCTGGCCACCGGCTCCACGTCCAAGACGATGGGCCTGCCCATCGGTGGTCGGATCATCACCTCCACAGAGGCCCTGGAGATGGACCACACACCGAAGTCGGCCATCGTCCTCGGCGGAGGCGTCATCGGCTGCGAGTTCGCCTCCGCGTGGACCTCCTACGGCACGGACGTCACGATCATCGAGGGGCTGCCCTCTCTGGTCCCCAACGAGGACCCGGCCATCATCAAGAACCTGGAGCGCAGCTTCAAGAAGCGCGGCATCACGTTCAACACCGGCACCTTCTTCAAGGACGTCACGGAGACCGACGACGGCGTCAAGGTCACCCTCGAGGACGGCAAGACCTTCGAGGCGGAGATCTGCCTGGTCGCTGTCGGCCGCGGCCCGGTCACCGAGGGCTTCGGCTTCGAGGAGCAGGGCGTCACCCTTGACCGCGGCTTCGTCATCACCGACGAGCGGCTGCACACCGGCGTCGGCAGCATCTACGCCGTCGGCGACATCGTGCCGGGCCTGCAGCTGGCCCACCGCGGCTACCAGCAGGGCATCTTCGTGGCCGAAGAGATCGTCGGCAACAACCCGGTGGTGGTCGAGGACATCAACATTCCCAAGGTCACCTTCTGCGAGCCGGAAATCATGTCCGTCGGCTACACCCAGCCCAAGGCTGAGGAGGAGTACGGCAAGGACAACGTCGAGGTCACCGAGTACAACCTCGCCGGCAACGGCAAGTCCTCGATCCTGGGCACCGGGGGGCTCATCAAGATGGTGAGCGTCAAAGGCGGCCCGATCGTCGGAGTGCATGGCATCGGCTCCCGCATCGGGGAGCAGATCGGCGAGGCGCAGCTCATCGTGAACTGGGAAGCCTACCCGGAGGACGTCGCCACCCTGGTGCACGCCCACCCGACGCAGAACGAGGCGCTCGGCGAAGCGGCCATGGCGCTCTTCGGGCATCCGCTGCACGGCTGAGCGGCGCCTTTGATCCACCCGGAGAATTCAACACATCTGAGAAGACGCACCACGTCCGCCTGGTGCGACGCATTCAAGAGTAGGAGCCGGACATCATGTCTGAGACCGTGAACCTTCCAGCCCTCGGTGAATCAGTCACCGAAGGCACTGTCACCCGATGGCTCGTGGAGGTCGGGGAGGAGGTGGAGGTCGACCAGCCGATCGTGGAGGTCTCCACCGACAAGGTCGACACCGAGGTGCCCTCCCCTGCTGCGGGCGTCATCGAGGAGCTGCTCGTGGGCGAGGACGAGACCGTCGAGGTCGGCGCCCCCCTGGTGAAGATCGGCGACGGCTCCGGCGGCGGATCTGAGGACACCGGCTCCGACGACGCTGCCGACGGCGACGACGAGCAGGCCACGGAAGAGGCTGCTGGCGACACCGAGGAACCCACTGAGGAAGCCGCTGAAGAAGCCTCCGAGCCCGCCGGCGAGGCGGAGGGGGCTGAGGCCACTCCCGAGGAGTCCTCGCCTGCCGAGGACACCGGCTCCTCCGGCGACGGCGAATCCCAGGAGGTCACCCTCCCGGCGCTGGGCGAGTCCGTCACTGAGGGCACCGTCACCCGGTGGTTGGTCGAGGTCGGCGACGAGATCGAGGTGGACCAGCCTCTGCTCGAGGTCTCCACCGACAAGGTCGACACCGAAGTCCCCTCGCCCGTGGCCGGAACTCTGCAGGAGATCAAGGTCGGCGAGGACGAGACGGTCGAGGTCGGTGCCGTGCTGGCACTGGTCGGCTCGGGCGCCGCCCCGGAGCAGGATGCCCCTGCCGAGGAGAAGCCCGAGGCTGAGGAGAAGCCCGAGCCCGAGGCTGAGGAGAAGCCCGAGCCCGAGCCCGAGGCTGAGGAGAAGCCCGAGCCCGAGGAGGAGTCTGAGGAGCCGTCCGACTCCGAAGCGTCTGCCGAACCGAAGAGGGCCGCACAGAAGGAGGCTCCGGCTCAGGAGACCACCGGTGGTGCCGAGGGCTACGTGACCCCGCTGGTCCGACGGCTGGCGAAGAAGGAAGGCATCGATCTGTCTTCCGTCACGGGTACCGGCGTCGGGGGTCGCATCCGCAAGCAGGACGTCGTCGAGGCCGCCGAGTCCAAGAAGGCATCGGCAGCACCGGCCGCCTCCGCGGCGGCGCCTGCGGCTGCCTCCGGCGCTGAGGTCGAGGTCGACACCACCAAGCGAGGCTCCACCGAGAAGGCTCCGCGCATCCGGCAGGTGATCGCTCAGCGGATGAACGAGTCGCTTGAGGTCAGTGCTCAGCTGACGCAGGTGCATGAAGTCGACATGACGCGCATCGTGAACGTCCGGAACCAGGCCAAATCTGCCTTCAAGCAGGCCAACGGGGTGAATCTCTCCTACTTGGCGTTCATCGCGGTGGCCGTCACCGAGGGGCTCAAGCAGCACCCGAAGCTGAACGCCGAGTATGACGAGAAGCAGCAGCAGATCACCTACCACGATGCCGAGCACCTGTCCTTCGCCGTGGACACGGAGAAGGGGCTCATGGTTCCAGTGATCTCCGACGCCGGCGACCTGAACCTGGCCGGCATGGCGAAGAAGATCTCCGACGTCGCGGCGCGGACACGCAGCAACAAGATTGGCCCGAACGAGCTCTCGGGCGGGACCTTCACGATCACCAATCTGGGCTCCTTCGGTGCCCTGACCGATACTCCGATCATCAACCAGCCGCAGGTGGCGATCCTCGGCCCGGGATCCATCGTCAAGCGCCCGATGGTCGTCACAGATGCGGAGGGCAACGAGAGCATCGGCATCCGCCACATGATGTACCTCTCGCTGACCTACGACCACCGTCTGGTCGACGGTGCCGACGCTGGCCGCTTCATGCAGACGCTGAAGGCACGCTTGGAGGACGGCAGCTTCGAGTCCCAGCTGGGTCTGTGAGCACCACCGCCTGAGTCTCCTCTGTCGCAGCATGGAGGGCCCGTCCTGACCAGGACGGGCCCTCCATGTGTCTCCGCGGCTCACCCCGCGGCACAGGGTCCATTCCGGCCCAAGGTCCGTGCCCGGTTCACGGGCCTGTCTCCTCTGTGGCCTCCTGCACCGCGTGCAGGCGCCAGGATCCGTCCGGCCGGCTGAGCACGAGGCGGACGTCCTGCACCTCGGCGCGGGGGCCGTCCAAGGCGTCCATGGTGACGTGGGTGGGTATGACCAGCGCTGCGTCGTCCCCGCCGACGTCTAGCGTGCCCTCAGCGGGCTGAGGCTCCCCCGCCGGACGGATCGTCATGGTCGCGCCGTGATACTCCCGTCCGGCCTTCGCGAGACGGCGCAGCAGCTCCTCCTCCGACCTCTCAGCCGGCGAGTCCGCGGCGACGTAGTCTCGGACCGCGGCCTGCTCCGGATCCCGTAGCGCCGCGGTGCGCAGCACTCCCAGGGCCTGCACGGCGCGCAACGGATCGTCATCGTCGAGCAGCTCGGAGGCACGCGCGACGTCGTCCACGGGATCCTCCGCCGAGGAGAACTCCGGCCCGTCTGCGCCGAGTCCCCCGAGCAGGATGATGCCCGTGGCGAAGAACAGTGCTCCGGCACACACGGAGACGAGGCGTCGCCGCCCATGTGACAGGCCTGAGCTCAGGGACCCGTCGCCAGGGCCCATGGTGGGCAGCTCCGCGATCACCTCGTCGTCCACATGGGGCGAGAGGTCGAGCGGCTGGGGCGCCGCACTGCGATGGAGCCCGGCGGCGAACTCCCCCGCGCCAGGCCGGGCCTCGGGGTCGTCCCCGAGGGTCTCCTCGAGGAGCCGGATCAGCCGTGGCGGCACCCGGGGACAGAGCGTGCCCAGGGGTGTGCGACTGCGTTCCGGCCCGGGCGGGGAGCCCGTCAGCGCATACCAGGTCACGGCCGCCAGGGAGTACACGTCGGCCTCGGGAGCCAGGGTGGCCTCCCAGGCTCGCGCGCCGGCGTCCCGATGAGCTCCGCGTGCGGCCAGAAGCCGTTCCGGCGCGGCGAAGCCGGCGGTGGCCGCTGCGCCACGGGCTTCGCCCAGCAGCTGCGCGTCTCCGAGATCAGCAAGTGCTGGACGCCCGTCGGGTGCGAAGAGCACGTTGCCGGGTGAGACGTCCCCATGAGCGATCCCGCCCCGGTGCAGATGCTGCAGCGCCTGCGCGATCGGACTCAGCGCTGTGACCACCTCCCCCAGGCTAAGCGTGCCCCGTGCGGCGAGGATCCGGCCCAGAGATCCAGCGGTGAACGGCTCGAGCAGGAGCCCCGGGCCGCAGGAGGTCTCAGTCCAGCCGAAGGCGCTCACCAGATGCGGATGGCGCAGACGGCGCATCGCCTGCAGCTCGGCAGTGAGCTGACCGCGACCGCCGGCGCTCTGCTCCCGTCCGTGTTCCGCTCCGTGTTCCCAGGAGGGACCGCCCGACGGCTGCGGCGGAGCGTGCCCGCCGACGATCTTGATCGCCACGGTGTCCCTCCCGGGCTCACCACCGGTCCAGCGCGGGCCGTCTCCGGTGACACGGGCGAGCCACACCGACGACGATGCTCCGACCCCGAGCAGCCTGATCACCCGAAGGCCCGCGGCACGAGGAGGTGCTCCACGCCGCGGGGCGGAGAGGCTCCCCGAGGCGCCCTGGCGGGGGTCCTCCTCGATGCGGCTCCCGACGGGCGGCTGGCCGGCTTCGGAGGGGGCAGCTGCGTGGGGGCGCGTCGTGTTGCTGTTCATGACGACCAGCCTGCCGCAGTCGACGAGGTTCTGCAGACGTTTTCCACAGGCGCCCGTCCCCGGCGGTCCCCGAGACGGACTAGGCTGGATCTCATGGACCTTGCCTTCCGGAGGCTCGGCCTCCACCCCGATCTGGTGGACTACGCCGAGGCCCTCGCCATCCAGCGGCAGCTGCACACCGACGTGCTCGCCGATCAGTCTCCCTCCACCGTGCTGCTCCTCGAGCATCAGGACGTCTACACGGCGGGTCGCCGCACCGAACCGGAGGACCGGCCCAAGGACGGCACGCCCGTGGTCGACGTCGACCGTGGAGGCAAGATCACCTGGCACGGGCGCGGACAGCTCGTGGGATATCCCATCCTGAAGCTCGCCAAGCGCGCCATGGTCAAGGACTACGTGGCGTCTCTGGAGGAGCTGCTCATCCGGGTGCTACGCCGTGAATACGGCATCACCTCCACCACCGTGGAGGGGCGCTCCGGTGTCTGGCTGGTCGACGGCGGGCGCGACCGGAAGATCGCCGCCATCGGGCTGCGCGTCCACCGCTCCGTGACCATGCACGGATTCGCCCTGAACTGCTCGAACAGCCTGACGCCCTTCGAGAACATCGTCCCCTGCGGCATCAGCGATGCCGACACCACCACCATCAGCGCCGAGGTGGGCGAGGAGATCGCTCCCGCCGACGTCGTCGACGCCGTGGCCGCGGAGCTCGCCGCCGAGCTGCCTCGCTTCCTCGGCGGCGCACACATCACCCCTGCTGCAGAAGGAGCCCTGTCGTGACTCTCGCCCCCGAAGGCCGTCGCATGCTCCGCGTGGAGGCGCGGAACTCCGAGGTGCCCGTCGAGCGGAAGCCCGAGTGGATGCGCACCAAGGTGAAGATGGGGCCGGAATTCGCCGCCATGAAGAAGCGGGTCGGTTCCAAAGGGCTGCACACCGTGTGCGAGGAGGCCGGCTGTCCGAACATCTTCGAGTGCTGGGAGGACCGCGAGGCGACCTTCCTCATCGGCGGCTCCGCCTGCACCCGGCGCTGCGACTTCTGCGAGATCGACACCGGTCGTCCGCAGCCGGTGGACGAGGGTGAGCCCCTCCAGGTCGCCGAGTCCGTGCGGGAGATGAACCTCCGCTATGCCACCGTCACGGGGGTGGCCCGCGACGATCTGCCCGACGAAGGTGTCTGGCTCTACGCGGAGACGATCCGCAAGATCCACGAGCTGAACCCCGGCACGGGTGTGGAGATCCTGATCCCCGACTTCTCCGGCAAGGACGAGAACATCGCCGCGATCTGTGAGACGGCACCGGAGGTCTTCGCCCACAACGTGGAGACCGTGCCGCGCATCTTCCGCCGCATCCGTCCGGCCTTCCGCTATGAGCGCTCCCTGGACGTGCTCACCCAGGGCCGGAGCCACGGGATGATCACCAAGTCGAATCTCATCCTGGGCATGGGCGAGACCCGTGAGGAGATCACCGAGGCGCTGCAGGACCTCCATGACGCCGGGTGCGACCTGATCACGATCACCCAGTACCTGCGCCCCACCCCGCGGCACCTGCCGGTGGACCGCTGGCTCAAGCCGCAGGAGTTCCTGGAGATCTCCGAGGAGGCCGAAGAGATCGGGTTCCTGGGTGTGATGTCTGGACCCCTGGTCCGTTCCTCCTATCGCGCCGGCTCCCTGTGGGCCAAGGCCATGCAGAAGAAGGGCCGGGAGATCCCACCGGAGCTGGCACACATCCAGCCCTCCGGCACCACCCGCCAGGAGGCCGCGACACTGGTCGCAGCCGGCCACTGAGCCCCGTGCGCCACACGCTCGTGGTCGTCGAGGATCCGGCGACTCCGTGGGGGCACCGACGGGACGCCGGACAGAGGCTGCCCGGGCACGCCGGGGTCCGCCGTGATCCCCCGGCACGGTAGACTGAGGTCACTATGGCACCAGCTGACTCCCCCACTCCCCAGGTCTCGTCGAAGGCAGAGGCGAAGGCCGAGCTCAAGAAGCTCAAGGCCCAGCAGAAGGCCGAGACTCAGGCCCGCAAATCCCGGAAGAAGGCCAACAAGAAGGAAGGCTTCTTCTCGCGCATCAAGCAGGTCTTCTCGATGACCCGCGCGCACGATCCCAACATCGCCTGGTGGATGGCCCTGGCCTTCCTCATCACCTTCGGCGTCTCCGCGGTGCTCATGGGGCTGCTCCTCAACTGGGTCACCGGCATCCTGTTCGGCCTCCCCATGGGCCTGCTGGCCGCGATGATCCTGATGAACCGCCGTGCCGAGAAGGCCGCGTTCGCTCGGATCGAGGGGCGCCCCGGTGCTGCCGCCGCCGCGCTGGGCACGCTGCGCCGAGGATGGATCGTCGTGGAGGAGCCGGTGTCGATGGACCCGAAGACGCAGGCCGCCATCTTTCGCGTGGTCGGCCGACCCGGCCTGGTCCTGATCACCGACGGACCCGCCGGCGCGGTCCGCAAGATGGTCCCCAAGACTCGTAAGAGGTTCAGCCCCATCCTGCGTGACACGGGTGTGCCCATCCACGTGGTGGAGACCGGCAACGGCGAGGGCCAGGTCCCGCTGCCCAAGCTCACCAAGCACCTGAAGAAGCTCGACAAGGCGCTCAACAAGCATGAGGTGAGTGCTCTGGAGCAGCGGCTGGCGTCCCTTCCGATCTCCCGTCCGCCCATCCCCAAGGGTGTCGACCCCTACCGTGTCCGTCCCGACCGCAAGGCGATGCGAGGCTGACCCGCCGCGCAACTGCCCGCAGCACAGGGCCGGCCCGATCTCCGTGATCGGGCCGGCCCTGCTGCGTGGTAGAGTTATACGCTGTCTGGCAGGCGTCGTCCAGCGCCCCGCCTCGAGCGGGACGCACCATGGAGATCCTCCACGCTCAATGCTCGTCACCGGCCCCCTCGGGGGCCATGGGATGTGCTGACGAGGGTGCGGATGACGCCGCAGTGAGCGAGCACTCGGCAGCTCGCGCTCTCCGGTTCGGGATCCCGGAGGCCAGGTGACCGTCCGTTCTTCGTTTCGATGCCACGCATCGAGTCGCAGTGCCGCGGACGGCAGATAAACATTCAGCTGCCGATACAAGAGAAAGGCACATGCATGCCCACCACTCCCCTGCGCGGTCGTCGTACCGTGAAGGCCTCGCGTGCCCTCGGCATCGCGTTGACGCCGAAGGCCCAGAAGTACCTGGACCGTCGGCCCTACGGCCCCGGCCAGCACGGCCGCACCCGTCGCAAGACCGATTCCGACTACGCGGTGCGTCTGCGCGAGAAGCAGCGTCTGCGCGCCCAGTACGGCATCCGCGAAGCGCAGATGGTGCGCTACTTCGAGGAGGCCAAGCGTCGCGACGGGCTGACCGGTGAGAACCTCATCGAACTGCTCGAGTCGCGGCTCGACGCTCTGGTCCTGCGTGCCGGCTTCGCCCGCACCAGTGCCCAGGCCCGCCAGTTCGTGGTCCACCGTCACATCACGGTCAACGGCAAGCGCGTGGACCGTCCGTCCTTCCGCGTGAAGCCCGGCCAGGTCATCCAGGTCCACGAGCGCTCGGAGAAGTTCGAGCCGTTCCAGGTCGCCGCCTCCGGCGCCCACCAGGACGTGCTCCCCACGGTGCCCGGCTACCTCTCCGTCGACATCGACAAGCTGCAGGCGACCCTGTCTCGTGCTCCCAAGCGCGAAGAGGTCCCCGTCACCTGTGAAGAGCAGCTCGTCGTCGAGTACTACGCCCGCTGACCATCAGCGTGCAGCACAGGACCTCCGCGTCCTGAACCGCAGAGCCCGTTGCGACTCCTCGTCACCGCACGAGTCGCAACGGGCTCTGCGTCTCTCGGCACGTCTGCATGCGGCTCCGGCCCGGCAGGCATCGACGCAGCGCCGGAGAGGTGTCGGCTCCGCAGAACCTCTAGACTTGTTCCGGCGTCATGGACGCCCGCAGACCGCTTCATCAGCAGGAGGACCGCAGAATCCCATGAAGACCGAGGACATCACTCGCACGTGGTACGACTACTTCGCCGCGAAGGGCCATGAGCGTGTCCCCTCGGCGTCCCTGATCTCTCCGGACCCCTCTGTGCTGTTCACCATCGCCGGCATGGTGCCTTTCATCCCTTACTTCCTCGGGACGGAGAAAGCACCCTACGACCGCGCCGTCTCCGTGCAGAAGTGCATCCGCACCGCGGACATCGAAGAGGTCGGCAAGACCGCCAGGCACGGCACCTTCTTCCAGATGTGCGGCAACTTCTCCTTCGGGGACTACTTCAAGGAGAAGGCCATCCCGATGGCCTGGGAGCTGCTGACGAGCCCTGTCGACGGTGACCCGGAGACCGGAATACGCGGCTTCGGCCTGGACCCCGAGCGTCTCTGGATCACCGTCTACGAGGACGGCGAGGAGCGTGACGAGGAGGCACGTCGGATCTGGGAGGACGTCGTCGGCGTGCCGCACGAGCGGGTCGTGGGCACCGGCAAGGCCGACAACTACTGGAACACCGGCCAGCCGGGCCCTGGCGGCCCCTGCTCCGAGATCTACTATGACCGTGGGCCGGCCTACGGCGTCGACGGCGGTCCCGCCGTCGACGAAGACCGCTTCATGGAGCTGTGGAACCTGGTCTTCATGCAGGACCGGCTCTCGCAGGTCCATTCCAAGACCGAGTTCGAGATCGCCGGTCCGCTGCAGAACACCAACATCGACACCGGTCTGGGCCTTGAGCGTCTGGCGATGGTGCTGCAGGGCGCGGAGAACATGTACGAGACCGATCAGGTCCGGCCCGTGCTGGACCGCGCCGCGGAGCTCACCGGCGTCACCTATGCCTCCACCGAGGACCCTGAGGACCCGCGCCACGCCGACGACGTGCGCCTGCGAATGATCGCTGACCATGTGCGCAGCTCCTTGATGCTCATCTCCGACGGCGTCCGGCCCTCCAATGAGGGCGGAGGCTTCGTCCTGCGCCGGCTGATCCGCCGAGTGATCCTCGCCATGCGCCTGATGGGCGTCGAGGAGCCGGTGTTCGGTGATCTGTTCAGCGTCTCCCGGGACGCCATGAAGGGCGTCTATCCAGAGGTCGCCGAGGACTTCGACCTCCTGCACCAGGTGGCGATCAAGGAGGAGCAGGCCTTCCTGCGCACCATCTCAGCCGGCACCGCCAAGCTGGAGAGCGCGGTGTCCGCCGCCAAGAGCTCTGAGCGTCCGCTCTCCGGCGCCGATGCCTTCGCCCTCCATGACACCTACGGCTTCCCCATCGACCTGACCCTGGAGATGGCAGCGGAGGCCGGAGTCGTCGTCGACGAGGGCCGCTTCCGCGAGCTGATGACCGAGCAGCGCGAACGTGCCCGTGCTGACGCCAAGGGCAAGAAGTCCGGCCACGCCGACACCGAGGTCTACGCCAGGCTGCGCGGCGAGCAGCCCACGCACTTCACCGGATACACCGAGCACACCACCGAGTCGAGCATCCGTGGACTCGTCGTCGACGGCCGGTCGACCGATCGGGCGTCCGCCGGCGAGGAGGTCGAGATCGTCCTCGACGCGACCCCGTTCTACGCGGAGGCCGGTGGACAGGCTGCCGACACCGGCCGGATCACCGGTGACGGCTTCGAGCTGGAGGTCACCGATGTCCAGTCGCCGATCCGAGGTCTCGCGGTGCACCGTGCCCGGGTGCTTCACGGTGAGGTGCCCGCGGGCGCCCAGGCGCTGGGCGCCATCGACAGGCGCCGCCGTCTGGACGCCCAGAAGGCCCACTCCGCCACCCATATCATCCACGCGGCCCTCCATGATGTCGTGGGCCCGCAGGCCGTGCAGGCCGGCTCCTTCAACAAGGAGGGCTACCTGCGTTTCGACTTCACCGCCGAGGACGCTCTGAGCGCCTCTGCGCGCCAGGAGCTCGAGGAGGTCGCGAACCTCGCCATCCGGGACAACCACGCGGTCAGCACCCAGGTGATGTCCCTGGACGACGCCCAGGCGATGGGCGCGATGATGCTCTTCGGAGAGAAGTACGGCGACGAGGTCCGCGTGGTCGAGATGAACGGTGCCTGGTCCCGGGAGCTCTGCGGCGGCACCCACGTGGGCAGCACTGCGGAGATCGGCACGCTGGCTCTGATGAGCGAGGCCTCCGTGGGATCGGGCAACCGGCGGGTCGAAGCTCTGGTCGGGCTCGATGCCTTCTCCCACTTCGCCGCCGAACGCACCCTGGTCAACCGGCTCACCGACATGCTCAAGGTCCCGGCCGAGCAGGTGCCGGACCGCATCTCCAGCACCCTGCAGAAGCTGCGGGACACCGAGCGGGAGCTCGAGCGCCTGCGTGCTGAGCGTCTCCGCGCCCAG
Source organism: Nesterenkonia xinjiangensis (assembly GCF_013410745.1). Taxonomy (NCBI): domain Bacteria; kingdom Bacillati; phylum Actinomycetota; class Actinomycetes; order Micrococcales; family Micrococcaceae; genus Nesterenkonia; species Nesterenkonia xinjiangensis. The sequence continues at coordinate 3,378,750 of NZ_JACCFY010000001.1, forward strand.
GCCGGAGAGCTCGTCAAGGAGGCCGTGGACGCCGACGGGGTCGACGTGCTGGCTCATGCCGCAGGTCCGGTCTCCGGCGGCGACGACCTGCGTGCACTGGCGCTGGACCTGCGCCAGCGCTTCGGCTCCCGGGCGGCCGTCGTCGCGGTGGCCGGTGAGGCTAAGGGCCGTCCGCTGATCGTGGTGGCCACCACTGAAGCCGCCCGTGAGGCCGGCGTCCAGGCCGGTGCGCTGGTGAAGGAGGCCTGTGCGGTGCTCGGCGGCGGCGGGGGCGGCAAGCCTGACGTCGCCCAGGGCGGCGGTCAGGACGTCTCCCGGATCGGCGACGCCCTTCAGGGCATCGTGCGGTCGGTCCGCGCCCGTGGCTGACCAGCATCCGGAGCCTGTGGCCGAGCGGGCAGGCGTCCGTCTGGGGGTCGATGTCGGAGAGGCCCGGGTGGGGCTCGCGGCCTCGGACCCCGATGCGCTCGTCGCCACCCCGGTGATGACGCTGCGACGCGATGTGAAGCGCCGCTCCGACCTGCGGATGCTGATCAAGATCGCCCGCGATCGGGAGGCCCGCGTCATCTACGTGGGGCTGCCGCTCTCGCTCTCCGGAGGCGAGACCGCCTCCACCCAGAAGGCACGGGACTACGCCGACGCACTCGCTCAGAAGCTCGCCGCCGCCGAGCTCCCCACCGCCGTGCACCTGGTGGATGAGAGGCTCTCCACAGTGTCGGCCGCAGAGAAGATGCGCGCCTCGGGGGTGGAGGCCCGTGACCAGCGCAGCCGCATCGACCAGGCCGCCGCCATGGAGATCCTCACCCAGGCGCTGGAGATCCGCCGGTCCCAGGGACGCGAGCCCGGTGAACCGGTCATCCCGGACAGCTGATCCTCCACACCCTCTCCGTTCTCCACAGATCCGTCTCAGTCCCCCCGCTCGATGGCACGGATGCGGCAGGCTGGAGACATGCCCGCATCACCTGCCGCTCCGTCCCGCTCATCCTCCGTCCACCCCGTCGGCCACCCCGCCGGTGGGGAGTCCGGCGCGCCGAAGGAGCCGCCGCGGGAGCTCTACCGCGCGGGTGCACCGTTCAGCGACGAAGAACTTCAGATGATGGTCGCGGAGGGTGCCCTGGAGCATCTGATCGCCGACGTCTACGCGCCGGCCTGGCGCCGGCACACCCCTGGACTGCGGGCCCGTGCGGCCAGGTTGCTGCTTCCTTCCGCGGTGGCCAGCAGCTCGGTGCTCTGCGGCGAGTCGGCGGCATGGATTCAGCTCGGCGGCTCCCCCGGTCCCCGGCTCACGCTGATCTCGCCGGTCTTCCGCCGCGGTCGGGCTGCCGGCTCCCCGCTGTGGCAGGTGCACCAGGTGGAGCTCTCCGATCATGACGTCCGTCGAGTGTCCGGAGTCGCCGTCACCACGCTGCTGCGCACTGCCGGCGACCTGTTCCTGGGTGTGGGCACCACCGACAGCCGCCGGTCCTTGGACCTGCTGGCGGCCGGCTCCGTGCACGCCCGCCATCCCGAGCTGAGTTCCGCCGCCGGTGCCGCGGATCCCGCCTGGATGTCGCGGTGGTGGCTGTTGGCGGAGCTGATGCACGCCCGCCGTCAGGATCTCGACGCCGCGACGCTGTCCGCGCACCTGGTGGCACGGGTCCGGCGCCGCCGGCATGACCCTGACCGGCCGGCCCGGATCAGAACCCTCGTCGATCAGTGCGCATCGCGGCGTCGTCCCACCGTGCGATAGACATCGTAGACTCCGTCGATGCGCCGGACCGAGTTCAGCACGTGGTTGAGGTAGCGCGGATCTCCCATTTCGAAGGAGAAGCGGGAGATCGCCACGCGGTCCCGCGAGGTCTGCACGCTCGCGGAGAGGATGTTCACCTGGGATTCGGCCAGCACCCGAGTGACATCGGAGAGCAGCGACTTCCGGTCCAAGGCCTCGACCTGGATCTCCACCAGGAACACCGAGGTCTTCGTCGGGGCCCACTCGACCTCCACCAGGCGCCCCGGCTGCTGCCGCAGCTGCTGGACGTTCCGACAGTCTGCGCGGTGCACGGAGACTCCCTGACCGCGGGTCACGAAGCCTTCGACCTCGTCCGGGGGCACCGGGGTGCAGCACCGGGCCAGCTTGGCCAGCACGTTCCCCACCCCCTTGACGATGACACCGGCGTCCGAGTACTGGCTGGCAGGAGTGACCGGTGTCGTGATCGGAGTGGTGTCGTGTTCCTCGGACTCCTCCTCCTCGGGCTCGAAGAGGGCGGAGAGGTGCTCGATGACGTTCTTCGTGGAGACGTGGTTGTCACCGACTCCCGCATAGAGCCCTGAGATGTCCGGGTAGTGCAGCTGCTGGGCGACCTCAGTCAGGACGTCCGGGTTCATCACCTTCTGCAGCTGCAGATTGGACTTCCGGATCGCCTTGGTGAGCTCGTCCTTGCCTCGCTCGATGGACTCCTCGCGACGCTCCTTGGAGAACCACTGGCGGATCTTATTCCGCGCCCGGGCACTTTTGACGAACTGCTGCCAATCGCTGCTGGGGCCCGCACCCTCAGCCTTGGAGGTGAAGATCTCCACCCAGTCTCCGTGCTGCAGCTCGGAGTTCAGCGGCACCAGCTTGCCGTTGACGCGTGCACCGATGGTCTTGTGCCCCACGTCGGTGTGGATCGCGTAGGCGAAGTCCACCGGCGTGGCTCCGGCTGGCAGCGCCATGACCTCGCCCTTGGGGGTGTAGACGAACACCTCTTTGGCGTTGATCTCGTAGCGCAGCGACTCGAGGAACTCATCTGGATCCTTGGTCTCCGACTGCCAGTCGACCAGCGAACGCAGCCAGCCGATGTCTGCGGTGGTCTGGCTCTGCTGAGTGGCAACCTCCGGAGTGCGTACCGCGCCTTCGGCGGAGGTCTGTGCGCCCTCGGCCCCCACAGGGCCGCCGGGCTTCTGCTTGTACTTCCAGTGTGCCGCCACACCATATTCGGCACGGCGGTGCATGTCATAGGTGCGGATCTGGATCTCCACCGGCTTGCCCTGCGGACCGATCACCGTGGTGTGCAGCGACTGGTACATGTTGAACTTGGGCATGGCGATGTAGTCCTTGAACCGCCCGGGCAGAGGGTTCCACCTGGCGTGCAGCGCACCCAGTGCTCCGTAGCAGTCCCGCACCGTGTCGACCAGGACCCGCACACCCATGAGGTCGTGGATGTCGTCGAAGTCCTTCCCTCGCACGATCATCTTCTGGTAGATCGAGTAGTAGTGCTTGGGCCGACCCGTGATGGTGGCCGCGATGCTGGCCTCGTTGAGATCATCGGCGATCGTCTCGCGCACCTCGGAGAGGAACTTCTCGCGCTGAGGGGTCCGATCCCCGACGAGTCTCACGATCTCTTCATAGACCTTCGGGTACAGCGCGGCGAAGGAGAGATCCTCCAGCTCCCACTTGATGGTGTTCATCCCCAGCCGGTGCGCCAGTGGGGAGAAGATCTCCAGAGTCTCCTTGGCCTTCCGGGCACTGGACTGGGCCGCGACGTAGCGCCACGTGCGGGCGTTGTGCAGGCGATCCGCGAGCTTGATCATCAGCACCCGGATGTCTTTGGCCATAGCCAGGACCATCTTGCGGACAGTCTCCGCCTGCGCGGCGTCCCCGAACTTGAGCTTGTCGAGCTTGGTCACCCCGTCCACGAGGAGGGCGATCTCCTCGCCGAAGTCGGCGGTGAGCTGTTCGAGGCTGTAGTCCGTGTCCTCGACGGTGTCATGGAGCAGCGCGGCCGCGAGCGTGGAGCCGGTCAGGCCCAGCTCCGCCAGGATCGTCGCCACGGCGACCGGGTGAGTGATGTACGGGTCGCCGCTCTTGCGCTTCTGGTCGCGGTGGTGGTGGTTGGCGACCTCGAAGGCCCGCTGGATCAGAGGCAGGTCCTGTTGGCCCCCATTGGCACGCATTGCGCGCAGCAGAGGCTCCAGCAACGGTGAGGACGCCTTGTCCACGAGGCCGACGGCGCGCGCGCGTCGGACCGCCGCGGGTGCGGGCGGGCTGGCCGCCGTCACCGACGTCACGGAGTCGGACGGGCCCCGGCCGGAGCCGTCGTCGTTCACCAACTTACGAACCTGCTCTCGGAGACGACATCATCATGAGGTGTGTCGGCAATTGTACCCCCGGAGCGCGCTTGTCAGCGCCGTACGTCATCACCCGCCGGATGAGCTCCGCCACCGTCCGGGGTGTGCCCCTCGGGCTCGAACCCGGTGATGACGATCTCCAACGCTTCGGCGTCCTCCTCATCCTCCGGCTCGGGCTCCGGCAGGGGCGGGAAGGGCACCGGCCGACCCTGCTCGTCGAGCGGGGTGCCGGAGAAGGTCACCGTGCCGATCCCGCGCTCCGCCCGCAGGCGCAGGACCTCCTCGGTGTGGGCGACGATGTCGGCGTCGTTCCGGCGCGTCCGCGCATAGAGCGGCGCCTGCACGAAGATCGTGGCCAGGGTGCCGACGATGACCCCGACGAACAGCGCCAGGGAGATGTCACGCAGTGTTCCGGCGCCCAGCAGCCAGGCACCGATGAACAGGATGGATCCCACAGGCAGGATGCCGACCACCGAGGTGTTGATCGAGCGGACCAACGTCTGGTTGACCGCGAGGTTGACGCGTTCGGTGAACGTCTGGTCCTTCTGCTGGCGCAGTGACTGCACATTCTCGCGGATCTTGTCGAAGACGACCATCGTGTCGTAGAGGGCGTAGGACAGGATGGTGAGGAAGCCGATGATCGCACTGGGGGTCACCTCGAAGCCGGTCGCCGAGTAGATGCCGGCCGTGGTGATCACCACGAAGCCCAGGCCGAGGATGGCTGCCAGAGACATCTTCCACGTCCGGAAGTAGAGCGCCATGTACAGCGCCACCAGGATGATGAAGATGACCAGGCCCAGCATCATCTGCTCGGAGACCTGTTCGCCCCAGGTCGGGCCGATGAACGTGGAGGTGACGTGGTCCGGAGTGACCCCGTAGGCCTGCTGCAGGGACTCGGCGACCTCCAGGGTCTCGTCATCCGTGAGCTGCTCGGTCTGCACACGCATCGTGTTGGCGGCGATGTTGGTGACGGTCGCGTCCTGACCGGAGACCTCCGCGACGACCTCCTCGCCCAGGGCGATGTCCGTCTCCTCCGTCTGGGAGATGGTGAACTGCGACCCTCCGGTGAACTCGATGCCCAGGTTGAACCCTTGCCGCACGAAAGGGACGGCGATCGAGATCAGCACTGCGAGAGCGGCCAGGAGGAACCACAGATTGGACTTCTGGATGAACGGGTAGGCCCGCTCACCGGTGTAGAGCTGGTTGCCGGCCTTGGCGAAACCTGCGGCCATCAGCGGGCCTCCTCATCGGTGTCGGTGCGGGAGGGGGACGTCGCGGTCTGAGCCGTGGTGCCAGCGGACTGGCGGGCGCGGCGTGCGCGGGCCCGGCGACGCTCGGCGATGGTCATGGTGGCCAGGTCGGCACCCTCCCCCTCGGCGTCTGGGGCGGAGCCTTCCGGTTCAGCCGGGTCCGTGCCGTCTGCCTCTGCGGTCTGGACAGGACGCGGCTCGTCAGCCTCGTCACTCTCGTCGCCGTCGTGACCGGGCGGGGCCACGGAGGAGCCCGTGTCCCTCGCTCCCGGAGCCAGTGCTGAGGAGGAGTCCGTGACGGCCGCACTCACCTCCGGCGGGGAGCCTGCGCTCGAGGGCACTGCCTCGGCCGAGACGATCTCCCGCCGAGCGAACCTCCCGGCCCCCCGGTAGAGCACGTCGACGCCCAGCTCGCGTTCGGAGAGCCCGGAGAACCGCCGACCTGCCGCGAAGAACTTCCGCCGAGCCAGCATCTGCATCACGGGATGGGTGAACAGGAACACCAGGATGACATCCAGGATGGCTGTCAGCCCGAGGGTGAAGGCGAAGCCGCGGACGTTGCCCACGGCCACCATGTACAGGACGACGGCGGCGATGACGTTGACGGCCTTCGAGGCCAGGATCGTGCGCCGAGCCCGGGCCCACCCTGATTCGACCGCTCCCGCCAGCGATCTGCCCTCGCGCAGCTCGTCCTTCACACGTTCGAAATAGACGATGAACGAGTCAGCCGTCAGACCGATCGACACGATCAGACCGGCGATCCCGGCGAGCGAGAGGCGGTAGCCGTCCGACCAGCCGAGCAGCCCGATCGCCCACCAGGTGAGCAGGCCGACGACGGCCAGGGAGGAGATCGTCACCAGCCCCAGGGCTCGGTACTGGAACAGTGCGTAACCGGCCACCAGGACCAGGCCGATGATGCCCGCGAGCAGACCCATGCGGAGCTGGTCAGAACCGAGGGTGGCGGAGATCTGCTCCTCGGACTGGATCTCGAAGGTCACCGGCAGGGAGCCGTAGCGGAGCTGCTCGGAGAGCCCCCGGGCCTCCTCCTCGGAGAAGGAGCCGGAGATCTCTGCACGGCCGTCCGTGATCGGCGAGTTCATGCGCGGGGCGGAGATGACCCGGCTGTCCATGACGATGGCGAACTGGTTGCGTGCGCCCTCCAGACCGTAGAGGCGGGAGGAGGATTCGGCGAATTCTTCGGTGCCCTCCCTGTCCAGGACCAGGTTCACCACCCATCGGCCGGTCTGCTGGCCGGTCTGGGTCTGTTCCATGCCGAAGCTTGCGTCGGAGAGGTGGGTGCCGGGCACCTCGACAGGGCCCAGCACATACTTCATCCCGGTCTCCGGGTCGCAGGTCACCATGGGGGCGTCCGATTCGGCAGCCTGGTGCTCCTCGATCGACACCTCACGACTGCAGGAGAAGTTGGCGAAGTCGGCCGCCACCTCCTGGGTGATCCAGTTGGGATCAGAGGGGTTCTCCGGATCGGCCGTCGGCTCGGGGAAGTCCTCGGGCTGGGCGGTCTCACCTTCTGGAATCTCGTCCTCAGCCACCTCCTCCTGAGCCTCGGCGGCCTCCTCCAGCTCTTCGGCCTCCTCTTCGGACAGCCCCTCCTCGACCAGCTGGTCGACGTAGGTGGGGTCCATCTCAGCCTGGAGCACCGGGCGGAACTCCATGTCCGCGGATGCCTGGATGAGCTCACGGGTCTCGGGGTCAGGAGTTCCGGGCATCCCGACCACGACGTTCTCGGCACCCTGGGTGGCGATCTCGGCCTCGGACACACCTGATCCGTCCACACGCTGGCGGATGATCTCCACCGCCTGCTCCAACTGCTCACTGTCGAGCTGCTCGTCACCGTCCACATGGGGGGAGAGGACCATCTGTGTGCCTCCCGAGAGGTCCAGAGCCAGCAGCGGGGCCCACTGCGCACGGTCCTGGGAGACTCCGTAGGCCAGCAGGCCGCCCATCCCCAGGATGAGCACCAACAGTCCGATCAGGGCCGCGCGTGCGCGGGCCACCGGTGTGCTTTTCGCCATCAGGCTCTGATCAACCTTCCGCTCGTCGGATGATCCGAGGGCCGGGCGCGGTCGCGCCGTCATGGCCCTCAGACGCCACAGCCCGCGCACCGGTCAGGTGGCGGGCTGTGCAGGGGTGCACGGGGTCAGCGGTCCTCGTGCTCCGAGGTCTCCTCGGAGGGGTCCTCAGAAGGCTCCTCGGACGGTTCCTCGGGGGAGGTCGCCGGGGTGAGCACGTGCTGGACCGCCGGAAGCTGGAAGTCCACGCGGTCGCCTCCGGAGAACTCCAGGGTGACGCGCTGACGCTCCTCGTCGCGAGCCACCACGGTCCCGACGATCCCCCCAGCGGTGACCACCTCGGCGCCCGGGACGGCGCCGCTGACGGCGGCCGACTGCGCGTCACGCATCTTCTTCCCGCGCCGGAAGGTCATCAGCATGAAGAGCGCGAGGATGGCGATCATGATCAGAAGAAAGGGATCCATCAGAGCGCACCCCCGTCCGCCACGTCTGCCGGGTGCATTGCGAAGACTTGAGGTTCGTTCACCGGTTGGGCCAATCTGTTCGCTCGGAGGGCAGGTCACGACTGGATGACGCGCACTGGATGCCAGGCACCGTACGGTGCCGTTCAACCGGACAGACTATCAGCTGTCCCGGCCGTTCCAGGGCCCACTCGGCGCGTCGCCCGGGATCCGTCCGCTCTGAGCGGAGTCAGGAGGGTGGAGCCCCAGGTGGCGCCAGGCGTCGTCCGTGGCGATGCGCCCGCGTGGGGTGCGGGCGAGCAGGCCTTCCCGGACGAGGTACGGCTCCGCCACGGTCTCGACCGTCTCCGTCTCCTCACCCACCAGGATGGCCAGTGTCGAGAGTCCCACCGGTCCGCCGCGGAACTTCACGCACAGCGCCTCCAACACCGCTCGGTCGAGGCGGTCCAGCCCGCGCCGATCCACCTCATAGGTGTCCAGGGCCTCTCCTGCGGCGCCGCTGTCCACCACCGCGACCCCGTGCACCAGCGCCCAGTCGCGGACCCGACGCAGCAGCCGGTTGGCGATGCGGGGGGTCCCTCGGGAGCGTGTGGCGATCTCGGCGAATCCGGCGTCGTCGACCCTGATGTCCAGCATCCCCGCAGACCGCCGGAGCACCCGCTCCAACTCCTCGGCCGAGTAATACTCGAGATGCCCGGTGAACCCGAACCTGTCCCGCAGCGGGCCGGGCAGCAGGCCGGCACGGGTGGTGGCACCCACGAGGGTGAACGGAGGAAGCTCGAGCGGGATGGAGGTGGCACCCGCCCCCTTGCCGACGATGATGTCGACGCGGAAGTCCTCCATCGCCATGTAGAGCATCTCCTCGGCGGGACGAGACATCCGATGGATCTCATCGATGAAGAGCACCTCTCCCTCGGTGAGCGAGGAGAGGATGGCCGCGAGATCCCCGGCGTGCTGGATGGCGGGCCCCGAGGTGATGCGCAGGTGGGCGTTCATCTCGGCGGCGATGATCATCGCCAAGGTGGTCTTCCCCAGGCCGGGCGGCCCGGAGAGGAGCACGTGGTCGGAGGCCGCCTCACGGAGACGCGAGGACTCCAGCACCAGCGAGAGCTGGCCGCGGACGGTCGTCTGCCCGACGAAGTCCTCCAGCGACTTCGGACGCAGAGCGGCTTCGAGGACCTTCTCCTCAGTGGCCGGCGCGGAGCCGACGAGTTCACGCGGATCCCGATCGCTCATCGGCCGATCCCGGCGGGGGTGGAGCCGAGCATCCTCAGGGTGTGCCGCAGCACCACGGCCACCTCGGCGTCGGCGAGTTCAGGCTCTTCCCGAAGCACGCGCTCGACGGCAGACCGTGCATCCTTCTCCGTCCAGCCCAGGGAGCTCAGAGCCTCCTGCACCTGGGCGCCGGTCTCCTCGAGCCGAGAGGGCACCGTCGTGGCAGGTTCGGCCGCGGGCTGATCGATGACGAGCTTGCCGGCCAGCTCCAGCAGGATCCGTTGGGCCGTCTTCTTGCCGATCCCGGGAACCTTGGTGAAGGCGGCGGTATCGGAGTCGGCGATCGCCTGACGCACCTCGGCGGGGACATGCACGCTCAGCACCGCCAGTGCCAGCCGCGGCCCCACTCCCGAGATCCCGAGCAGCGTCGTGAAGATCTCCCGCTCGCCGACGTCGGCGAAGCCGAACAGCAGCGGAGCGTCGTCCTGCCTGGGCACGAACGAGGTCTGCAGCCTGGTCTCCTGGCCGGGGCGAAGCTCGGCGAGCGTCTGCGGTGTGGCCGTCACCTGGAGTCCGAAGCCGGAGACCTCCACGACAGCATGGTCCAACCCCACATGGAGCACCTCGCCCCGGATAGAAGAGATCATCGTCCACCAGTCCTGTCTTGAGCGGGTGCGCCGTCAGGAGCGGCCGATTCGGCCGACGATCGCCACGGCGCCTCGTTAGTACACATCTTCGAAGAGACTACCGTCCGAGGCGGGGATCCCCGCGCCCGACGCGCCCGGCGCGGCCGCCTGCCGCTCGCCGCTCAGCATCTTTCCAAGCCTGCTGGGCGGCGGTGAGGCCGCCGGTTCTGCTCTCAGTCGCCTTCTGCAGAGCTGTTCGGGCGCCCTGATGGGTCCGGGTGCCGGCGGACATGTCCTGCCGCGTCCCGATCCCGGAGCGCCAGGCGTGGCAGATCGCGACGGCGTAGGCATCAGTGGCGTCCACCGGCTTCGGCAGCGTGGGCAGCCGCAGGATCCGCTGGACCATCCGGGCGACGGCCGCCTTGTCTGCGGCTCCGTCGTCGGTCACCGCCGCCTTGACCTCCGACGGCGTGTGCCACGCGACCGGGATCCCCCGGGCGGCGGCCGCCGCGATGACCACTCCCGAGGCCTGGGCGGTGCCGATCACCGTGGGCGCGTTGTTCTGCGCGAAGACGCGCTCGATGGCGAGCACATCAGGGGCATGGACGTCGAGCAGCCGCTCAGCCGCGCGCTGGATCGCGAGGATCCGCTCGGCCAGCTCCTGATCCGAGCGGGTCCCGGTGACCTCCACATGCACTGACTCGCCGGTGCGGTCTCGGTTCATCTCCACGATCGCGAAGCCGCAGCGGGTCAGCCCCGGATCCACTCCCAGGATCCGCTGGGCGACCCGTGAGTCGCCTGCCGTGCCGCCGACGCGCGCCGATGCCGCCATCGCCGGACCCAGGTCAGCTCTCGGCGTCGAGCGCGGCCATGGTGTCCGCGCTGAGGTCGGCGTTGGTGTGGATGTTCTGCACGTCGTCGAGGTCCTCGAGCGCGTCGTGGAGCTTGAGGAATTTCTTGGCCGCCGCGAGGTCCAGATCGACCTTGACCTCGGAGACGAACTCCACCTCATCGGAGTCGCAGGTGATCCCGGCCCCCTCGAGCGCCGTGACGACCTCTTGGAGATCCTGCGGCTCGGACTGCACCTCGAAGGTGTCCTCGTGCTCCAGGAGCTCCTCGACGCCGGCCTCGAGGACCGCGGCGAGCACGTCATCCTCGGTGAGGCCCTCCTTGGGAACGGTGACGACGCCCTTGCGCTGGAACATGTAGGCCACGGAACCCGGGTCCGCCACGGTGCCGCCGGAGCGGGTCACAGCCACCCGCACCTCGGAAGCCGCGCGGTTGCGGTTGTCGGTGAGGCACTCGACGAGCAGCGCAGAACCCTGCGGCCCACGCACCTCGTACATGATCTCCTCATACTCGACGGCGTCGCCGGTCAGGCCGGCCCCACGCTTGATGGCACGGTCGATGTTGTCATTGGGGACCGAGTTCTTCTTGGCCTTGGAGACCGCCAGATCCAACGCCGGGTTGCCGGCAGGGTCAGGGCCGCCGTTGCGCGCGGCGACCTCGATCTGCTTGATGTAGCGAGCGTTGATCTTGGCGCGCTTGGCGTCCACAGCAGCCTTGCGGTGCTTGGTGTTGGCCCATTTGGAGTGGCCGGCCATAGTTCTCCGATCTCGTCAGTCAGGGTTTCAGGGCATGGCATGTCGAGGTGACATGCGACAAGTACTCTGGGGATCAGCCTACCGTCGACACGATCGGAAAGCAGTCGCCTTGAGTCACACCGCCTCCCCCGGCTCACCCCCCACCGAACGAACCGCGGACGCGGCGCCCCAGGCGTCCTCCTCCGGGGATCCCTTCGGGGAGGGGTTCCTCCTGGAACACCAGCACCCGGACCTGCGCCGGGTCTCTTCGACCGACTGGCTGCCGGCGCTGCGGGCCGGAATGGCCGATGCACGTCGGGACCTGGACCAGGTGGCCGACGACGACGCCCCCGCTGACGCGGAGAACACGCTGCGAGCCATCGGCCGCGCCGGTCGCCGGCTCACGCGCGTCCACCGGGCCTTCTCCTGTCGGTTCTCCGCAGACGGCACCGATGAGCTCCAGCAGGTTCAGGCCGAGATCGCCCCCGAGCTGGCCGCGCACCGTGACTGGTTCCAGCTCCATGCCGGTCTGCATCGTCGTCTGCAGGAGCTCGCCGAACGTGCCGCCTCAGGAGAGACCGCCCTGAGTGAGGAGCAGTCACGGATGCTCGGACAGCTGCTGGCGGAGGCCCAGGCGGCCGGAGCGGGTCTCGACGCAGACGCCCGGTCCGAGCTGCGTGCGCTCAACCGAGGCCTCGCCGAGGAGGAGTCCGCCTATCAGCGTCTCCAACGACGAGAAGCTGAGGAGAGCGCCGTGCTCGTGACCGATCCTGCCGCTCTCGCCGGGCTCGAAGGCGCCCCGCGGTCCTCGGCCGCTGAGGCCGCCCGCGACGCCGGCCACGCGGAGAGTCACCTGCTCCGGCTGTCCATGCCGGTCCAGCAGCCGTTGCTGGCCTTCTTGGAGGATCGCGACACCCGCCGCCGCCTCCACGAGGCCTCCGTCTCGCGCGGCACGCTGCCTGGCGAGGACGGGCGCACCACCCGACAGATCGGGGCCCGGATCGCCGTGCTCCGAGCACGGCGGGCCCGACTGCTGGGGCACGCTCACCACCTGGACGCGGTGCTGCCGCTGCGCACCGCCCCGGACAGGAGAGGCATCGAGGAGATGCTGCGTCCGCTGGCCGAGGGCGGACTCCGACGGCTGGCCGCCGAACTGGCCGCCGTCGAATCGCACCTGCACGCTGCAGGAGAGGTCGACGGCGCACTGCAACCCTGGGACATCAGTTACGGGCTGGCCGTCGTCGCACGGGCACGTGCGGCCCGGACCGAGCCGGTCGGTGACCGCGATGACGGCTCCCTGCCGCTGGAGACCGCCCTGAGCCGGGTCTTCGAGGCGGCGCGTCGTGTCTATGGACTGCAGGTCCTCGAACGCGAGGACCTCCCGCCTTTCGTCGAGGGAGCACGGTCCTTCGAGGTGCGTGAGTCGGACGGTGCCGTGCTGGGCCTGTTCCTGCTGGACCTGCACAGCCGCCCCACCAAGGCCGGCGGTGCCTGGATGAACTCGTTCTCTGTGGCCTCCACGCTGACCGGGGCACGCCCGGTCGTCATCAACTGTCTGAATCTGGCGCGGCCCGCTGCCGGTGACCTCCCCCGCGTCACCAGGGCTGAGCAGCGCACCCTGTTCCATGAGTTCGGGCATGCCCTGCACGGGCTGCTGGCCGAGGCAGAGTTCGAGGAGCTCTCCGGCACCGCCGTGCCGAGGGACAACGTCGAGTTCCCCTCCCAGGTCAACGAGGTCTTCGCCGAACTGTGGCGCCACTCCCCCGGCGACGCCCGGCACCACGAAGAGGGCGGCGTCCCCGGACGGGACGATCGTGAGGACATCCGGCTGTGGGGACGCGGGATGAAGACCGTCGAGCACGTGGCCGCCGTCGTGCTCGACCTGGCCTGGCACACCATGAGCGTGGAACAGGCGGAGGAGGCCGCGGAGGATCCGGAGGGGTTCGAGCGTCGGGCCCTGGCCGCCTGGGGCCTTGACCATCCCCTCGTGCCGCCGCGCTACGGCACCGGGTTCTTCAAGCACATCTTCGCCGGCTCCGGATACGCCGCCGGCTACTACTCGTACCTCTGGGCGGAGGTTCTCGCGGCCGACGCCGCCGACTGGTTCCGCGAGCTGATGGGTGACGAGACGGCCCTCGCACGGGCCGGGCAGCACTTCCGCCGTGAGGTGCTCAGCAGGGGCAACACCCGTGCGCCCGAGGAGTCTTTTCGCCGAGCGGTCGGGCACGCTCCCTCGATCACCCCGATGCTGCGCAGCCTGGGTATGGACGTGCCCGCCTGATCAGTGACTCTGCCGGTCCGCCTGAGCTCTGACGCTGACCATCCGTTGGACGACCGTCACGGCCGAGGCGACGGCCAGCAGGGTGAGCACTCCGAGCAGCACACCGGGGTGCAGGCCGAGCCCGGTGAAGCCGGTGAAGACCAACGTCACCACCATGCGTTCGGGCCGTTCGGCGATGCCCACGTCCGCGATGTAGCCCAGAGCCTCGGCCTTGGCGCGGACATAGGAGACCAGACCCCCGAGCAGCAGGCAGGCCGCCGCCGCCACCCCGATCCACGGCTGGTCTCCTCCCGTGAAGAACCAGATCAGGAGCCCGAGGAACACGGCGCCGTCCTGGACACGGTCCAGGGTGGAGTCCAGGAAGCCGCCCAACGGCGAGGTGCGATCGCTCAGGCGGGCCATGAGACCGTCGACGAGGTCCGAGAAGATGAACAGAGTGATGAACACGGTCCCCCAGAAAAGCTCCCCCAACGGGTAGAGCACCAGGGCTCCCAGACTCACCCCGAGGGTGCCGATGATGGTGACCGCGTTCGGCGTCACTCCCATCCTGATCAGCAGCCGCGCGAGCGGGGTGAACAGGGAGGCGAAGAGGTTGCGGGCGTGTCTGTTCAGCATCAGGCCTCACCCTCCTCGACCCGGGCCCGGGGATCCCGCTCGCTGCGGGCCTGCTGCTCGGCGAAGCTGTGGGCGGCGTCGTCCCAGACGTCGTGAAGCATGCGGTGGGTCTCCCCCAGGGTCTGTGCCATGTTCTTGGTCTGGGCGATGATCGGCAGGAAGTTCCCGTCCCCGCCCCAGCGCGGCACCACATGCTGGTGCAGGTGGGCCGAGATGCCGGCGCCGCCGTCCTTGCCCTGATTCAGCCCCAGGTTGAACCCTCCGGGGGCCGCGACGGTGCGCAGGGCCACCATCGCCACCTGGGAGAGCCGGATGAACTCCTGGGACTCCGCGAGGGTGAGATCCGTGAGGTCGGGGACATGCCGGTAGGGGCACACCAGCAGATGCCCGGGGTTGTACGGGTAGAGGTTGAGCAGCACGTAGCAGTGGTGGCCCCGGTGGACGATGAGGGACTCATCGTCGGAGCGCCTCGGCCCGACGCAGAACGGGCAGTCCTCAGCCCCTGAGACCTGGTCCTGGCCGCGCCGCATGTAGGCGATGCGGTGGGGGTTCCAGAGCCGCTGAAACGCATCGGGCACGCCGGCGAGAGGAAAGTCATCCGTCTCTGCGTCAGCACCGCCGGCGACGTCCCGCTCCTGGTCCATCACGAGAAGCTCAGGCCTCTCGGTCTTCGATGGCCTTCAGGATGCGGGACACGGCCTCGTCGACGGGGACCTGGTTGTCCTGGCTGCCATCGCGGAAGCGGAAGGACACCGCTCCGGCCTCGGCATCCTCGCCACCGGCGATGAGCACGAAGGGGATCTTGTCCTTGGAGGCGGTGCGGATCTTCTTCGGGAACCGGTCGCTGCCGTCCTCGAGCTCGGCGCGCACCCCGGCGGCCTTCAGCCGATCGATGACCTCGGCGAGGTAGTCGTTGAAGGGCTCCGCCACCGGAATCCCGCGCACCTGCACCGGGGCCAGCCATGCCGGAAACGCCCCGGCATAGTGCTCCAGCAGAATGGCGAAGAACCGTTCGATGGAGCCGAAGAGCGCCCGATGGATCATGATGGGACGCTGCCTGGTGCCGTCTTCGGCGGCGTACTCGAGCTCGAAGCGTTCAGGCAGGTTCGGGTCCACCTGCACCGTGGAGAGCTGCCACTTGCGTCCGATGGCGTCCGTGACCTTCAAGTCGATCTTCGGGCCGTAGAACGCCGCCTCTCCGGCGATCTCGGTGAGCTTCAGCCCGGAGCTGACGGCGACGTTGCGCAGCGCCTGGGTGGAGGACTCCCAGAACTCGTCCGAGCCGACCCACTTGGCCTTCTCGTCATCACGCATGGACAGTTCGAGCTCGAACGTCTCCAGCCCGAAGTCCCTCAGCAGCGAGACCACGAACTCGACCACCTTGGTGACCTCGTCCTCGAGCTGGTCCTGGCGCACGAACAGATGGGCGTCGTCCTGGGTGAACCCCCGCACCCGGGTGAGTCCGTGCAGGGCGCCGGAGCGCTCGTTGCGGTAGACGGTGCCGTTCTCCGCCAGGCGCAGCGGCAGCTCCCGGTAACTGCGCCCGCGCTCCTTGTAGATGAGGATGTGCATCGGGCAGTTCATGGGCTTCAGGAAGTAGTCCTGGCCCTGCTTGGTGATGTTGCCCTCGTCGTCGCGCTCCTCGTCCATGTGGATGGCGGGCCACATGTCGTCCTGGTAGTTGGCCAGGTGACCGGAGGTCGCGAACAGGTCCGCCTTGGAGATGTGCGGGGTGTACACGTACTGGTAGCCGGACTCCAGGTGCCGTGCCCGTGCGTGCTGCTCCATCAGGCCGCGGACCAGGCCGCCCTTGGGGTGCCAGACAGAGAGGCCCGAGCCGATCTCCTCCGGGAAGCTGAAGAGGTCCAGCTCCCGACCGAGACGACGGTGGTCGCGGCGCTCCGCCTCAGCGAGACGGTCTTTGTAGGCCTTCAGATCATCCTTGGTGGGCCACGCGGTGCCGTAGAGGCGCTGGAGCTGCGGATTGGCCTCCTTGCCGCGCCAGTAGGCGCCCGCTGCCCGCATCACCGAGTAGGCGTTGGCGATCGGCTTGGTGGACGGCAGATGCGGGCCGCGGCAGAGGTCCGCCCAGACCCGCTCTCCGTGGCGGTCCACGTTGTGGTAAAGGGTGATCTCACCCCCGCCGATCTCCACCGAAGCGCCCTCGGTGGCGGAGGCGCCGTTCTGCGAGTCGAGCAGCTCCAGCTTGTACGGCTCCTGGGCCATCGCCGCGCGCGCCTGCTCCTCCGTGACGACCTCACGCTCGAAGCGCTGGCCCTGCTTGACGATCCTCTGCATCGCCTTCTCGATCTTCTTCAGGTCCTCCGGGGTGAAGGGCTCGTCGACGTCGAAGTCGAAGTAGAAGCCGTCGGTGATGTAGGGACCGATGCCCAGCTTGGCATCGGGGAAGAGCTGCTGGACCGCCTGGGCCATGACATGCGCGGTGGAGTGACGCAGCACCTCGAGGCCCGCCTCCTCGGTGATCTGGACCGGCTCGACGACGGCACCTGCGGGGAGCTCACGGGATAGGTCCCAGAGCTGGCCGTCGACGCGCATGACCACGATGGTCGGCTGCTCCGCGAAGAGAGTGGTCCCAGTGGTGCCCGGCGTGATGGCGGTGGCCTCGCCGTCGATCGTGATGGTGATCTTCTCGGACACTGCGTTGTCGGACACTTGGAGCGGTTCTCCTCACGGATCGGCCAGGTTCACCGGCCACGGTCGGGGCACGTGGGACCTCGTCAACGGGGTCGGATGCGATTCTACGGGAATCGGCCCGTGCTTATGCACCGCAGGCAGGACATGCACACCGAGCAAGGGGGCGATCCGCCGGCCCTCAGCGTTGGCATCCCGGGCACCAGTAGAGTCTGCGACCCTGCAGCTCCTGCGCGGCGAGGGTCTCCCCGCAGCGCAGGCAGCTGGTGCCCTGGTGCTGATAGACCCAGTGGCGGCGTCCGGCGGCGCCGTCGTGGGAGGCCGCGGCGTCCTCGGGCCGCAGGGTGCGGATCACACCCTCGGCGACCCCCTGGCGGAGCTGTGCGGTGAGTCGGTGCCAGAGCGAGGCCACGGCCTCCTGGCTGAGACGCTGGGCAGGCGTCTGCGGGTCCATCTGCTCCAGGAAGAGCGACTCGGCCCGGTAGATGTTGCCCACTCCCGCGATGACAGACTGATCCATCAGAGCGGCCGCGATCGGAATGCGCCGGCGTGCCAGCCGGGCTGCGAAGTCCCCCGCGGCCTGCTCACTCAGCACCTCGGCGGGCTGCCGCAGGGGATCCGGGCCGAGGCGAGTGATGACGCGTTCATAGTCCGGGACGTCCAGCACCGCACAGGTGGCAGGGCCACGGAGGTCGGCCCAGCCATGGCGGACGTGGATCCGGGCGCGGACCGCTCCGGCAGGAGCGGCGGGGACGATCCAGCCGGCGTCGTCATAGTGGGCCTCCACGGGCTCGGCGGCCGTCCGCGGCGCACCCAGTGTGGCCGCACCGGAGAACTCCTCGTCGCCGCGGAAGCTGAAGGCGCCGTAGAGCCCGAGGTGGACCTGCCAGATGTCGGCGCCGACGTGGACGAACAGGTGTTTGCCCCACGCCTCGGCCCGCTCCGGGGTCCGGCCGTCGAGGCGCGCGGCACCGGCGGCGAAGCGCCCCTGCGGCGAGCTGACCCGCCAGGGGTGACCGACGAAGAGGCGGTCCAGCTGACGAGCGAGACGGTGGAGGGTGTGACCTTCAGGCATAGGACGTGTGTGAAACGCGTCGACGGCGGGCTCTGGGCTCAGTCGACGATCTCGCCGGACTCCTCATAGCGGGCGATCTTGCCGATGCGGCGCGCATGGCGCTCCGCCTCACTCCACCGGGCGGCGAGAAAGGCCTCGACGATCTCGGCGGCCTGCTCGACGCTGTGCTGGCGTCCCCCCAGCCCCACGACGTTGGCGTCGTTGTGCTCGCGCGCCAGTCGCGCCGTCTCCAGGTTCCAGGCCAGCGCGGCGCGGATGCCCCGGACCTTGTTGGCCGCGATCTGCTCCCCGTTGCCGGAGCCGCCGAGCACGATGCCCAGCGAATCCAGTCCTTGGAGGCGCTCCTGAGCCACGGCCTCGGCCGCACGGAGGCAGAATGCCGGGTAGTCGTCCAGGGCGTCGTACTCCCGGGGCCCGTGGTCGATCATCTCGTAACCCAGGGCGCTGAGGTGCTTCACGAGGTGGGTGGAGAGCTCCATGCCGGCGTGGTCGGTGGCGATGTGGACGCGCATGTCGGGCGGTGTTCCTCTCGGGGACATCAGATGGCGGTCGGCTCGAGGGCGACAGCAGGTGCTGCCGCGCCGATGACATCCTATGGGGAAATCGCCCTGCGCCCGGCACGCCTCGCTCCGGGCGGTATCGTGAGGGAGGAGCGACCACAGATGAGGAGAGCATGCAGATCGACCAGCACACCTTCCGGGTGGAGGTCGCCTGGAGCGACGCCGACGGCGGCACGACCGGAGCGCGCGACTACCGGCGTGAGCACACCATCACGGCGATGCTGAGCGAACGAGAGGTGGCCCGGGGGCTCGAGTCCCCGCCCCCGCTGACCGGTTCGGCCGCGCGCGCCTTCCACGGCGACGCTGAACGGTGGAACCCCGAGCAGCTGCTCCTCGCCGCCCTGGCACAGTGCCACACGTTGTCCTACCTGCACGCCGCGGCCGGGGCAGGAGTGGTGGTCACCGCCATGACGGTGCGCGGCACCGCCGAGCTGCGCGTCCACAGCGACGGCTCCGGGGACATCACCGCCGCCGTGCTCCGCCCCGAGGTCACGTTGGCCGAGGAGTCCCAGCGGACCCAGGCAGACGCACTGCACGCCGAGGCGAGCGGGCGCTGCTTCATCGCGCGCAGCGTGAACTTCCCGGTCACCCACGAACCGGTCACACCGGCCGCGGCGGCCTCCGACGACGACTCACGGCCCACCTTCTCTCGGCGGCTGGGCGCGCCTATCGCCACGGTGAGGCCCGTGGGCAGGCCACCCTCTCAGGTCAGCGGCCTCGCCCGCCGGGACCAGCCGAGCGGAGGGGCGGAACAGGCCCCTCAGCGGCCTGATCCCCGTCCGACGGGTGCCGACATGGGGTATCTGCCGGCACCTGGCGGTCTCCCCCTGGGCGAGGAGGCCCCCTCGCCGGAGGAGAAGAGCTTCTTCGAGGAGGTCGGCGGCCATGAGACGTTCCGCAGGATCGTGGACGTCTTCTATGACCAGGTGGCCGAGGACCCGGAGTTCCGCGCCCTGTACCCGGAGGAGGACCTCGAGCCGGCCAAGCGCCGTCTGCTGATGTTTCTCGAGCAGTATTGGGGCGGGCCCCGCACCTACCAGGCCGAGCGCGGCCATCCTCGTCTGCGCATGCGTCACATGCCCTTCCGCGTGGACGCCGCCGCGCGTGACACCTGGCTGAGGTACATGCGTCGGGCTGTGGAGGAGGCGGAGCTCTCTCCCCTGCATGAGCAGATCCTCTGGGACTACCTGGAGCGGGCAGCCCACTCCATGGTTAACAGCTGAGCGGCTGAGGCCGCGGACGAACCGCTCTGCCTGCGCTGGCCCCGGAGACCCCGGCCTCCTCCGCCGAGGGTCATCGGCGCTCAGAGCCCTGAGCGGCGGCAGAGGATGAATCCCCCTGCGGAGCTGAGCCGCACCCACCGGCCCCGTGAGTGCAGGGTGGTGCGTCCACCGGCGCCCTGTGCGGTCAGGAAGTTCAAGGCGTGGGCGCCGAAGGCGGCACCTGCCGGCACCTCACAAGACTCGGCCTGACCTGCGAGTTCGGCCAGGTCACGGCCCCACACGCGTTCGCGCACCTGCTCCACCACGGCCGCACCGGCGGTGGCGGGAAGAGTCTCGGTGATCTCAGCGATGCCGTTCTCCGCGGCAGCGCGGACCACATCGTCGTCGAGCTCTCCCTGCACCTCCCAGCCCGCACGCGGCGGGGTGACCGCGGCCCACGGCACCGTCAGTCGGCTGGGCGGCAGAGGAAGCACGGTCTCTGCAGGGTTCAGGCGGGCGAGCCGCTCCGTGATGGAGCTGAGTTCCGCCGTGACGTCGGCGTCGGAGGGCTCGGCCAGCGCCATGGTGCGCAGCCCGAGGACCGCGGGGAGTCGGCCGACCAGGGAGCCAGGGGTCATCACCGGCACCCACGCGGCGAGCACCGAACCGACGACCTGCAGTCTGATCCCCTGCTCCTGGATCCGCCGGGCGCGGCGGATGTAGGTGCTCAGGTCCTGCAGCGCGACCGCCTCGGCGAAGCGGAGCACCTCGGTCTCGGCGTCCGAGCCTCCAGAGGACCGGGTCCCGGCGGCGGCCGCCGAGGGCCCGTCGGAGGAGACGTCGGAGGGCTGGGGCGCGCTGCGCGGATCGGTGCTGGTCATGTCTGACATTGTCCCACCCGGGCTGGCCCGGGTCGTCTCGGCGGCCAGGACTGTGTCCCGCAGTGACGCTCCCAGCCGTGCCTCCTCCGGAAAGGGCTCTGTCACGGGGCACGATCACGTCCCCGTGGGGTGGACCGCGCCGACAGGGGGTCGGTCCCCCGGCCCGCTGGAGGTGTCTGGATAGAGTGGTCCTCAGCAGCTGCCCAGCTGTTCGCCCGCGCCGCGCTGACCGAGTCTGGGCGCAGCGCCTGGTGCGCCGTGGACCGGTGACCGGTGACTGTGTCATCTTGCCCACAGCGCCCGCCGACCGCATCGAAGACCGGAGGTCCCATGCCTGAGCGTCCGTACCGCATCCCCACCCCTGCCGAGGCTGTCGAGCGGCTCGTGGGCATGCTGGACCTCGAGCAGCTGGATCCGGCGGAGGCGGCGGGCAGTGAGGAGCGCTTCCGCGGGCCCGTCTTCGATCAGGCGTTCTGGAGGGTCTTCGGCGGTCAGGTGCTCGCCCAGTCGGCGATCGCCGCCGTGCGCACGGTGGATTCCGCACGGGTCATCCACTCGGTGCATGGGTACTTCCTCCGGCCCGGCGACGCCACCAAGCCCCTGGAGATCGGCGTCGAGCGGCTCCGGGACGGCGGTTCGTTCTCGGCCCGCCGCAGCCAGGCCTACCAGGACGGTCGGCCGATCCTGTCGATGATCGCCTCGTTCCAGCGGCCCTCCCCTGGACCCACTCACCAGCAGGAGATGCCGCTGGACATCCCGGCCCCGGAGGAGCTGGCCCCGCCACACGAGCTGGTGGGGCACGTCAAGCATCCGGTGATGCAGGAATGGGGCCATGGCCGGCCGTTCGAGATACGCCATGTGGACCGGCCCATCTACCTGGAGGGGGACACCGTGCCGCGGGCCTCCAACGCCGTGTGGATGCGCGCCCGCGCCCCGCTTCCCGAGGACCCGAACATCCACCGTGCCGCGATCCTCTACGCCTCGGACTACACCTTGTTGGAGCCGGTGCTGCGCCGCCACGGCCTCTATTGGGCGAAGCCCGGCATGAAGGTGGCGTCCCTGGACCACGCCATGTGGTGGCATCGTGATGCGGCCGCCGATGAGTGGCTGCTCTACGTCCAGCACAGCCCCAGCGCGCAGAGCTCCCGCGGGCTCGGTGCCGGAGCGATCTACAACCGCGACGGCGCACTGGTGGCCACCGTCGCCCAGGAGGGCATGGTGCGCCGGCCCCAGGGGCTCAGGCCGCGTATCCAGGAGCGCATCCAGCATTCGATGGTCCGTAGCTCCCGGACCCAGCGGCAGCTCGATCGCAAGTACGGAAGCGCCTGGGCCTCTCGTTACTTCACTCGCTGAACGTCACTCGCTGAGTGACGAGGGAGCAGAGGCGCCCATGCACGTCGGGCCCCTCTGGCCGGTGCTCAGACCGACACCGGGCTGAGGGTGCGATAGAGCCGTCGGCTGGCCGTCGCAGTCGCCGCCCAGGAGTACTCTTCGGCCAGGACGGCGGCGGTGCCGCTGTAGCGTGCCCAGGCGCGGCGGTGCAGGATCAGCCACCGCATCTCCTCGGCCCATGCGGCAGGATCCAGGGTCTGCACGAGGCGGCCGGTGCGCTGGTGACGGACCAGCTCTGACAGCCCGCCGACGTCGTGGGCCAGCACCGGGGTGCCGCAGGCCATAGCCTCCAGGGCGACCAGCCCGAAGGATTCGCTGTAGGACGGCATCAGCACCGCGTCGCTGTCTCGGAAGAGGTCGGCGAGCTGGGGATGCGGCAGCGGGTCCGTGGTGCGCACCAGGTCCTCGACGCCGTGGGCGGCGGCGAGCTCAGCGATGTCGAGGGCGTCTTGGCCGCTCTGTCTCCCAGCCACCGTCAGCTCCACCGGGGTGTCGGGCATCATGCGGCGGAGCTTCCCCAGTGCGGCGACCGCCACCTGGGGGCCCTTGTGCGGCTGCAGCCGGCCGGCGAACGTCAGCCGAAGGGGCCGCCCCTCGAGGTGCAGCCGAGCGTCCTCCCCGGCAGGCGGATGGAACACGCTGAGGTCCACGCCCGGGCGCACCAGGGCCACGCCGGCGGGCTTCACGTCGAAGAGCCGCACCAGGTCGTCCCGCTCACGGAGGGTGTTGGCGGTCAGCATGTCCGCGGAGCGTGCGATCCGCGACTCGGCCGCATCACGGCGAGGATCCTCTGCGGCCTGCGGATCGCACTCCTGCTTGACCGCGCCGATGGTGTGCATGGTGTGCACCAAGGGAGCCCTCAGCCGACGAGCCATGGTCAGCCCGGCCAGTCCGGAGATCCAATAGTGCGAGTGGACGGTGGTCACCGCCCCCGGATCGACGGCCGCCAGGCTGCGCAGTGCGCGCTGAGCCAGTGACTCCGTCTCGTCCACCAGGCTGTTCTTGTCCCCATCGGTGCCTGCCTGGAGGTGGTGGACGCGTCGCCCGTCGGCGAGCTCCCGCACGTGGTCGGGTCCCTCACCGGTGGTGACCAGATCGATGCAGACACCGGCGGCGCGCAGAGCCCGGGAGAGGGAATTGACATAGACGTTCAGTCCTCCGGCGTCGCCGGCTCCCGCCTGCGCCAGCGGGGAGGTGTGCAGGCTCACCATCACGATGCGAAGTGCTGAGGTGCCTCCGCAGGGAAGCGTCGCCGTGGGGCTGGACATGGTGTGAGTCTCCATGGGCGGCTGATGGGGTCGTGGCGGTCCTGGACATGGGCCCGCAGTCTCCATTGTGCCTGAGCGCCGGTGGGCTGTGGGCCGTGAGTCGGAAGCTTCAGAGCGGCGCAGGCATCCCGGGACCCGTCGGTGTCGGGAGCGGGAGCCAGGGAGACCAGGCCTGGTCAGCCCAACGACTCAGCGAGCCAGATATTCCGCACAGCGGGTCGTGTCGACGTCGTCGTCGAGCTCCCTGGTGAACACCCACAGCCCCTGGTCGTCGGCGATCACGGGCTCGAAGCCGAGCTGCTCGGCACGGTCGAAGGCCTCCCGGGGGGTCAGCGGATCGGAGCCGCCGAGCTCCTCGACGCGGTCATCGATGATCAGCCAGCTGAGCCGTTCCGCGTCGGTGGTGCCGTTGAGCCCCACACGGGTGCGGTCCACCAGATGCGGCACCGCGGTGTCCGCGGCCTCGATGCAGACACCGTCAGGGATCACCGCAACGGCACGCTCGTGAGCCTGCGCGCGCTCCGTCATCTCCCAGTTACCGGCGGTGAGCGTCCGCTGGAACGGGAAGACCTGGGGGAAGAACAGCGTGCCGATCAGGCTGACCGCCAGCACGGTGGAGGGCAGCGCGACCGCGAGCCGGCCCGCGGTGCGCGGCGCGGTGCGTGCCGCGATCCGACGCAGAACGTCCAGGGCCGCCAGCAGGAAGACCGGAGCGAGGATCGCGTCGTACTGGTAGACGGGCGCCCAGACGTTGAGTCGGTCGTTGAAGAGGCGAGAGAGCAGGATCGGCGCGCCGATGATCACATAGGGCGAGGCGAAGGGCAGCAGCCACAGCGGCAGGAAGTGCAGCAGCCACAGGCCGACCTTGAGCGGATGGTCGACCAGGACGACAGCGGCGTTCCACGGCTGGGTGAGCATGAAGGCCACGGCGGCGCCCGCCGAGGCGCCCAATGCGGTGAACTCCCAGTAGCCGAACTCTCCGGCCGGCGAGAAGTGCGGGATGACCACCTCGGTGGCGAACCAGTAGCCGAGACCCCCCAGTGCCGCCGTGGTGAGGGCCGGCAGCCACCAGCGACGCAGGGCGAGCACGAGGGCGATCGCGATCAGTGTGACGCCGAGATCCTCGCGGACCAGCAGAAGGATCGCCGAAAGGCCGACCGCCAGCCAGGGACGGTGACGCTCGATCGCCCAGATCACCCAGGCGATGATCGGAACCCCGAAGGCGATCTCGTGGAAGTCCCAGTTGATGATCGCCTGGAACGGCCAGTACAGCAGCAGGGCGGCGGCGCTGAGCAGACCTGATCGATGGCCGAACCAGCCTCGCACCACCAGATAGACCGGGATCGCGGTGGAGACCAGCAGAGCCGTCATCGCGATGTTGAGCATCCGCGGATCGTCCCAGAGCCAGTAGAGCGGGGCCAGAGCAGCGATGATCGGATGGAAGTGATCGCCGAGCAGGTGGAAGTCCTCACCCTTGATCGGGACAATCGGTGCGCTGAACAGGGCGTACTGCCGGACCGCCTGGTCGAAGATGCCGAGGTCGTACCCCTTGGCCTCGAAATTGCGGAATCGCAGCAGAGAGTGCACCAGGTACAGCAAGGAGGCCGCCGTCATCACGGCGGCCAGCTGCATCTTCTGTGAACGCGTCAAGCGCCCCGGGAGGGATTCGAACCCCCGACCGGCGGATTAGAAGGCCGCTGCTCTATCCCCTGAGCTACCGAGGCTGGTGCTGGTCGGAGCCCCGCACGCCACACCCTGAGGCAGGATCGTGCCGCGGTTCCCCTCCAGTCCGATCATCTAGTCTACCGAGTTCGTTCCTCCACAGGCGACCTGCACCCCCTGGCGACACGCCGTCACCTCCACAGGGGCCGATGATCTGCTCGCTCCTGACCGGATGGCCGAACAGACTGGCTCCACCGGATCACATGCACCGGATCACATGCACGACCCCAACTCATCCGAGCATCACCACCAGCACGAGCTCCCCAGGAGGACATCATGAACGAGACCGTCACCGTCCGCGGATTCATCGGCAACGAGGTGCGAACCATCACCACCGACAAGGGACTGCCGATCTCCAGCTTCCGGCTGGCCTCCACTCCGCGGCGCTTCGACCGCGAGCGTGGCGAGTGGGTCGACGGAGAGACCAACTGGTTCACCGTGACCTGCTTCCGCGCTCTGGCACAGAACGTCCGCACCACCGTCTCCAAGGGCGATCCGGTGCTGGTCACCGGTCGTCTCAAAGTTCGCCAGTGGGCCAACGACACCGGCCAGCGCGGCACCTCCGTGGAGATCGATGCCGACGGCGTGGGTCATGATCTGACCTTCGGCACCGGTTCCTTCATCCGGCTGGGCGGGCAGCCCGCCGACTCGGCGAGCGGCTGGGGCACAGCAGGGGCGGGCCTGACACCGACCGAGGACGCCGCGGACCTCGCCGACTCGGACGCACGGGATCCAGGACCGGATGCCGCGGCAGGGGCAGGCCACGGCTCCTCCCCTGAGGTCTCCCCGGGAGGGGACGAGGAGCTCGCAGGGGCCGAGACTGTCGACGCCCCCTTCTGAGCAGAGTCTCCGGCCCGGCCCCCGCGCAGCACTCGAGCCGGACGGTGCGGCGCGGGAGGGGCGGTGCGGAAGCCGTGTCCCCCAGGCGCTTCAGGCGCGATGTGAGACGGGTCGGGCGCGGTCACATGGGGCACACGACGGCGGTCCATTGGGCGAACAGCACAGGAGCCGACTAGCCTGGGGTCCATGGCAGAGTTCATTTACAGCATGGTCAAGGCCCGCAAGAAGGTGGGCGACAAGGTCATCCTCGACGACGTCACGATGTCGTTCTACCCAGGAGCGAAGATCGGCGTCGTGGGTCCCAACGGGGCAGGAAAGTCGACGATCCTGAAGATCATGGCGGGTCTCGACCATCCCTCCAACGGCGAGGCTCGGCTCTCCCCGGGATACTCGGTCGGCATCCTCCTGCAGGAGCCGCCGCTGAACGAGGACAAGACTGTGCTCGGCAACGTCCAGGAGGGCGTGGGAGAGATCTACGGAAAGCTCCAGCGCTACAACGACATCTCCGACGAAATGGCCAATCCGGACGCTGACTTCGACGCCCTGATGGACGAGATGGGCAAGCTCCAGGAGTCCATCGACGCGGCGAACGCCTGGGACCTGGACTCCCAGCTCGAGCAGGCCATGGATGCCCTGCGCTGCCCGCCGGGCGACGAGCCGGTCACCCACCTCTCCGGCGGTGAGCGTCGCCGTGTGGCCCTGTGCAGGCTGCTGCTGTCCAAGCCGGACCTGCTGCTGCTCGATGAACCGACGAACCACCTCGACGCCGAGTCCGTGCTGTGGCTCGAACAGCACCTGGCGGACTACGAGGGTGCGGTCCTCGCCGTGACCCACGACCGCTACTTCCTCGACCATGTCGCCCAGTGGATCTGCGAGGTCGACCGCGGACGCCTCTACCCCTACGAGGGGAACTACTCCACCTACCTGGAGAAGAAGCGCTCCCGTCTGGAGATCCAGGGCAAGAAGGACGCCAAGATGGCCCGGCGCCTCTCCGACGAGCTCGACTGGGTCCGCTCCAACGCCAAGGGACGACAGGCCAAGTCCAAGGCTCGTCTGGCCCGGTATGAGGAGATGGCCGCTGAGGCTGAACGCACCAAGAAGCTGGACTTCGAGGAGATCCAAATCCCGCCCGGCCCTCGCCTGGGCACCCAGGTCATCGAGGCCGGGAACCTGCAGAAGGGATTCGGGGACCGGCAGCTGATCGACGGCCTCTCCTTCTCTCTGCCCCGTAACGGCATCGTCGGGGTCATCGGCCCCAACGGCGTCGGCAAGTCCACCCTGTTCAAGTCCATCGTGGGACTCGAGGGACTGGACGACGGCGAGCTCACGGTGGGTGAATCGGTGAAGATCTCCTATGTCGACCAGTCGCGCGCGGGCATCGACCCGGAGAAGTCCCTCTGGGAGGTGGTCTCTGACGGGCTCGACTACATCAAGGTCGGCAATGTGGAGATGCCCTCCCGCGCCTATGTCTCCGCCTTCGGTTTCAAAGGACCAGATCAGCAGAAGAAGGCCGGGGTGCTCTCCGGCGGTGAGCGCAACCGCCTGAACCTCGCCCTGACGCTCAAGCAGGGCGGCAACCTGCTGCTGCTGGACGAGCCGACCAACGATCTCGACGTCGAGACCCTGGGCTCACTGGAGAACGCACTGCTGGAGTTCCCGGGCTGCGCCGTGGTCATCTCCCACGATCGCTGGTTCCTCGACCGTGTGGCCACCCACATCCTGGCCTGGGAGGGCACCGAACAGGACCCGGCCCGCTGGTACTGGTTCGAGGGGAACTTCGAGTCCTACGAGAGCAACAAGGTCGACCGTCTCGGTCCTGAGGCGGCTCGCCCGCACCGGGTCACCCACCGCAAGCTCACCCGCGACTGAGGCTCGACCCCAGCCGCCGTCACGACGAGGCCCCGGACGAAAGGTCCCTCTCAGGATCATTCGTCCGGGGCCTCGTCATCGACAGCACCGCGTGACCCGGCGCTGCGGGACCAGAGGTCGGCTCAGACGGGAGCTGCGGCGAGATCCTCCACGCGCGGGAACTTCACGGGGGCGGCATCGGTCATCTGCTCCAGGGTGCGGATGACCTGAGCGGAGTAGCCGAACTCGTTGTCATACCAGACGTAGAGGATCGCCTGGCGCCCGTTGACGATCGTGGCCAGGCCGTCGACTATCCCGGCCGCGCGGGTGCCCACGAAATCGGTGGAGACGACCTCGGCGGAGTCGATGTAGTCGACCTGCTTGTGCAGCGAGCCCTCCAGCGACTCCCGGCGCAGGAACCGGTTGAGCTCGTCCTTGCTGGTCTCCCGCTCCAGCTCCAGGTTCAGGATCGCCATGGAGACGTCCGGGGTGGGCACGCGGATCGAGTTGCCAGAGAGCTTCCCGCTCAGCTCCGGCAGCGCCTTGGCCACGGCCTTGGCGGCCCCGGTCTCGGTGAGCACCATGTTCAGCGCCGCCGAACGACCCCGACGCTCGCCCTTGTGGAAGTTGTCGATGAGGTTCTGGTCATTGGTGTAGGAGTGGACCGTCTCCACGTGCCCATGATCGATCCCGTAGGCCTCGTGCATCAGCTTGGCCACCGGCGTGATGGCATTGGTGGTGCAGGACGCCGCGGAGAGGATGCGGTCCTCAGAGGTGATGTCATCATGGTTCACGCCGAAAACGATGTTCTTGATACCCCCCTGGCCCGGTGCGGTGAGCAGCACCCGGGACACGCCAGGTGCCCTGAGGTGCTGGCTGAGGCCCTCCTCGTCGCGCCAGCGGCCCGTGTTGTCCACCACCACCGCGTCGTCGATGTCGTGGACGGTGTAGTCCACCGCCGCGGGATCGTCGGCGTAGATGACCTTGATCCACGTCCCGTTGGCGATGATCGCCTGGTTCTCCTCGTCGAGACGAATCGAACCGGCGAAGGGACCGTGCACCGAGTCTCGCCGCAGCAGCGAGGCGCGCTTGGCGAGATCGTTCTCCGAACCACGGCGCACCACGATGGCTCGCAGTCGCAGTCCGGAGGCCGAGGAGGCTCGGCCCACCAGGATCCGTGCCAGCAGACGGCCGATGCGGCCGAAACCGTAGAGGACGACGTCACGCGGCTCGGAGCCGCCCTCTCCTCGGCGGCTCACGACCTCGGAGAGCTCGTCGCGCAGGAAGGCGACGAGATCCTCGGATCCCGACTTCTTGAACTTGGAGTTCAGGCGGGCGATGTCCACGCTGGCCGCGCCGAGGTCCAGAGTGGTCAGGGCCTCCACCAGGGGAAGCGTCTCAGCGATGGGGAGCTCAGTCTCATCCACCTGACGGGCGAATCGGTGGGCCTTGAGGATGTCGATGGCGGACTGATTGACAAGTTTCCGGCCGTGGATCCCGGTCACCACGTTGTTCTCGCGGTAGAGCCGGCCGATCAGCGGAATCATGGCTTCCGCCATGGACTCTCTGTCGATCCACTGCTGGAGGTGCTCGTCAGCATGGTGCGGCACAGTTGTGTTCCTTCCGTGAAGACGTCATTGTCTTGGGCGGAGTGCCTCGCACCGCCGGCATCCTCGCCGCGGCGCGTCGTCGAAGCGTTCCTCGGCCCAGTCTAGAGCGTCGGAGCGGGGGTCGGAGTCACAGCGGCCACCACCGACGTCACATGTGAGACAGAACACCCCGCGCGCCGAGTTCGGCGGGCGGGGCGAGTGGGACGGGCCGGCCTGTACGCCGGATTCTGTTCCGCACGTGACGTACGGAGGCCATCATCCATCTGGGCCGCGTGTCACCACGGGCCTCGAGCGGTCAACCCGGATGCTCAGGCGGGCAGCCCTCGGACGCATCCTGTTCGACCTTGCACCGGATGGGGTTTGCCGAGCCGCAGCAGTCACCTGCCGCGCTGGTGGTCTCTTACACCGCCGTTTCACCCTTACCCGCTGCGAACGCCCGAGGGCGCACAGCGGGCGGTCTGTTTTCTGTGGCACTGGCCTGCGGGTCTCCCCGAGTGGGCGTTACCCACCATCCTGCCCTGTGGAGTCCGGACGTTCCTCGACGCCGCAGTTATCCGACCGCGCACCCTGGCGCAGTCGGGGCCTTGCGGCGGCGCGATGGCCCGGCCGACCCGTCCCGGGTGTCCATAGTACGCCAGCGACGAGCCCTGCCCGGACCGATGCTGGGCAGGGGTGACCCTTCTCTCCCGAATCTGCCGGACCTCGAGCCGGACGGGGCCCTCAGCTGGGCGGAGCGACCCGAAGTCGGGTCGGTGAGACGACATCCTCTACGGCGAGCTCCTCCCCCTGGACGACGTCGTGTTCCGCCACTGCGGAGATCTTCAGGGGGTGACCGTGATGCGGAACGGTGAACTCGAAGGGGCTGCCCGCGGGCGCTCCGGTGAGAGCTTTGCCCAGGGTCCCGATCGTGTCCTCCAAGCGAGCCTGGGGAGTCTCCGCACGGCGCACCGCCCGCAGTGCCAGGCCGGTCACCGCGAGCACCACCAGGGCGGCCAGCCCGGCCAGCAGCAGTCCGCCGGCCGTCCCGAGCTCGAGCGCGCCCAGCCCCATCCATCCCCCGTAGCCGGCGCCGGCCACCGCGGCGCAGAGCGATGTCGAAGACAGCAGCCCGTCCCCGCCGAGGTCCGGCAGCACCGAGTCCAGCAGGCCGTCGAGGAAGAACGTGACCACCGTCAGGACGGTGAAGACGACGGCGACGAGGATGAACCAGATGACCACGGCGTCTCCCGGGTCAGTCCTGCCCGAACGCGGAGGTCCTGGCTGCGTCAGAGTCCGACCCAGCAGACTTGGCCTCCTCGGAGTCGCCGTCCGTGACGGCCTCGGCAGAGGACTGCTCGTGGTCGGCCTGTACGCCGGTCGCCGTGAGGTCCTGGCCGGTGAAGTTCTTCAGCAGCTCGCGCAGGTCGACTCCCAGGGTGGAGCTGGCCAGCTCCACGGCCTGATTGACGTTGTCGATGCCGTTCTTGACGACCTTGTTGGCGCCGGCGGAGTCGATCACCGTCAGCGAGTCGATGTTGTTCATCGGCGCGGCCGCCTCATGGGCGATCTCCGGCAGCGTGGCGATGATGCGGTCCATGATGGCCGCCTGTCCGAAGCTGCGGTAGGCCTCGCCCTTTTCATGCAGTGCCAGGGCCTCCGCCTGCCCCCGCTCGCGGATGGCGGCAGCCTCGGCCTCGCCCTCCAACAGAACGGCCCGCGCCTCCTTCTCGCGGCGATCCAGGTCCGCCTCGGCGGCCAGCCGGACCCGCTCAGCCTGAGCCTGCGCCTCAGAGACCTCCGCCACGCGCCGCGCCTCGGCCTCCTGCTCGGCGCGGTAGCGGTCGGCGTCGGCCTGCTTGTGCACCTCGGCCACGAGCTCCTGCTCGCGCAGCTGGGCCCGCCGCTCAGCAGTCTCGCGCTGCTGGTCGACCACCGCGCGCTGGGCCTCGGCCTCCGCCCGCGGACCGGCGGCCGCGGCCTTCGCCTTGGCCTGGTCGGTCTCCTCACGGATGGTGGCGTTGCGCAGGTCCAGCTCTCGCTGTGATTCGAGGATCTCCTGCTCAGCAGCGATATGGGCCCGCTCCGACTCCCGACGGGCGTTCTCCTCGGCGATGTCAGCATCGCGCTTGACCTTGGCGGCCTCGGGGCGGCCGAGGTCGACGAGATAGTCGTTGTCGTCACTGATGCCCTGGATTTGGAAGGCGTCCAGCAGCAGGCCCTGGTTGGTCAGAGTGGACTCGGACTCGTCCAGTGCACGGGTGGCGAAGGCCTCCCGCTCCCGGTTGACCTGCTCCACGGTCATGGTGCCCAGGATGGAACGCAGGGAGGCTTCGAGGACGTCCTTGGTGAACCGCTCGATCTCCTGCTGCTGTCCCAGGAAACGCTGGGCGGCGGCACGGATGGAGTCCTCCTTGCCGTCGACCTTGACCAGTGCGACGGCCTCCACGTGGAGGTTGATGCCGTTCTGGGTGATCGCCGAGGTCTCGAGGAGGACCTTGCGGGACTCCAGGGACATGGAGTCGGACTTCTGGACGAAGGGCAGGACGAAGGTCCCTCCGCCCTGGACGATCTTCTGGGTCGCCGGCAGTCCGGAGTCGGCGCTGCGCTTGGATCCCGATCCGGAGACGATGATCGCTTCGTTCGGCTTCGCGATGCGGTAGCGCGCGACGATCGCGGCGATCGCCACGACCACCACCAGGATCAGGCCGAGGATGGGGACGAACAGGCTCGCCCCGAGCAGTGTCTCGAGCATCAGGTCAGTACCTCTTCAGCTGGATGTTCTTCAGGTGCGTCTCGTGATTCTTCAGTGTCCGCGGGTCAGCCGATGCACCCACGCCACGGCGGCTGCGTCGCCGCCCCGACCGTGATGTGCAGGCATGACCCTGGGGCCGAGCGTATCAGCAGGAGGATCACTGCTGACTCGCTTTTCCACAGGGCGGGAAGCCTCCTGCGCCTGCCATTGATCACACTGTATTGCGAATCGTTCGCATTTCTCCTAGATTCTTCTCCTGTGTTTCCCTTCACTGCCGTGCTCGGCCAGGACGCGTTGAAGAACTGTCTCGTCCTCAACGCCGTGG
Source organism: Nesterenkonia xinjiangensis (assembly GCF_013410745.1). Classification (NCBI taxonomy): domain Bacteria; kingdom Bacillati; phylum Actinomycetota; class Actinomycetes; order Micrococcales; family Micrococcaceae; genus Nesterenkonia; species Nesterenkonia xinjiangensis. Next base: position 3,411,003 of record NZ_JACCFY010000001.1, read on the forward strand.
ACCCCGCCATCGGCGGCGTCCTCGCCCTCGGAGACCGGGGGACGGCGAAGACCACCACCATCAGAGCCCTGGGCGATCTCCTCCGCCACCACGAGATCGACATGCCGGTGGCGGAGATGCCCCTCGGCGCCACCGAGGATCGCGTGCTCGGCAGCCTGGACGTGGACAAGGCGCTGCGGGGAGAGATCGTCTTCGCTCCCGGGATCCTCAGCGACGCCCATGGTGGCTTCCTCTACATCGATGAGGTCAACCTCCTCGACGACTTCCTGGTGGACGTTCTGCTCGACGTCTCGGCCTCAGGGGTCAACCGGGTGGAGCGGGACGGCCTCAGCCACACCCATCCGGCCCGGTTCGTGCTGGTGGGCAGCGGCAATCCCGAGGAGGGTCAGCTGCGCCCTCAGCTGGAGGACCGCTTCGGCCTGGCCACCGATGTCCGCACCATCACGGACCCGGCGCTGCGGGTCGAGATCGTGCGCCGCCGGCTGGAGCACGACGCCGACCCGGAGGCCTTCGCCCGAGGCTGGCAGGGCCGCCAGACCCAGCTCGCGGACCGGATCCTCTCCGCCCGGGCACGCCTGGGAGCCGTGGCGCTCCCGGACTCGATGCTGGACCGGATCGTCGACGTCTGCGTGGAGTCGGGTGCCGTCGGACATCGTGCTGACCTGGTGCTGGCGCGCAGCGCGCGAGCTCTGGCGGCGCTGGCCGGCCGTGACGAGGTCACCCCCACCGATGTCGCCTTCGCCGCCGTGCCCGCACTGCAGCACCGCACCCCCTCCCGCCCCGGGGACCGCAGCACCACACCGGCCGCCCGGGTGAAGCTCAGCGCCGCCCGCGTGCTCAGACTTCGCGCTGCATGAGGGGCCAAGCCCTCCCCGGAGACCCCCGACGTCTCCAGCGGCGCCCGGATCGAATCACGTCGCTGGCCTCGGCACTGGGCGGAGACGCGCTCCCGGCCATCGAGGTGCCGCTGCAGCTGGTGATGACGGCGTGGGAGGCTGGGGCAGCATGCGGTGTGCTGTGCACCGGGGATGCGCTGCTGGCCGAGGCCGCATTCCGTCGTCTGCTTCCGGCGGCCGATGCCTCGATCGGCCACGCGTCGATGATGACGGCAGAGCAGATCGCGGCACTGGACTCGCCGCGCCTGCTCGCCATGGCGGCTGATCTCGAGGACGTGCCGCCGGCACTGCTGCGCCGGTGCACTGCCATTCTCCGATTCACCGGCACCACGTCGCCTCTGGACCGAGCAGACCGAGCAGACCGGTTGGATCGGGCGGATCGGGCTGACTGGGCGGGCCAGGCGCGCGCGGTGGACGACGATGAGCCAGGGGCCGGGACCTCCGATGCCCTCGCCGCCCGCGTGGTCTCTCTCCTGGCACGGGCCGACTGCCACGACCATGCACTGGACGCCGCGGCGACCCATCTGGCGGCGGGACTGGCGGAACAGGTCGGGGTCGACCATGCACTGGCGCTGGTGGAGGCGGTCGTCGCTGTTCCCCGGCAGGTGGCGCGTGGTTCCTCCGACGACCTCGCCGAGGAGGCTTCCAGCTGCACGCCCGAGGACGGGTCGGCCCCCGACCAGGGCACCGTGGAGGAGGAACCCTCCGCCGAACAGGCGCCGGGAAGCGGTCCGTCCCCGGATGTCGACCAGCCCTCGGAGCCCGACGCCCAGCCCGGCGACGACGAGCCGGCCGATCTCTCGGAAGCCAGCGCGACGGAGGAGGAGCAGCCCCCTGCACCGGGTGCCGGCGCGGAGACCGCCCCATCCGCCGAGGATCCTGAGGAGATCCAGGCGGCGGCACTCACGGAAGCCAGCTCCCCAGGAGTCCCCTCGACCCCCGCCCCGGCCGATGTCGAGGGCGGGGAGCAGACGGGCGAAGACGGCGTGGAGGACGCCGACGAGGACGCCGACGAGGACTCGGCGAGCGATTGTGCCGCCGCGCCCGACTCTCCCGGTCCGGACGCGTCGAGTCCTGCGGGAGGCCCCGGCCACGACGACGCCGAAGCTCTCGCCGTCGACCTCGGCGAGCTGCGCCTGGATGCGGAGAGCCTGGAGTTCAGCCTGCAGGCAGGGGCGGGGGTGAGACCCTCCGGGATGCCCACGACGGCGACTCCCCCGGCTCGTCGAGACGCCATGGCCCGCCGCCATCATGCGGGCCGAGGCGGCTCCGAGAGCCTCTCCACAGATCGCGGTCGGATGATGCGCGAAGTCCCGGTGGAGCGCGCGGGCGGGGTGATCGCCATCGCCCCGACTCTGCGCCGGGCTGCCCGACGCCACGCCGCTGCGCTCGGAACAGGCCAGGCCCCCGCCACAGTCCAGAGCCAGGACCTCCGCGGCGTGCTGCGTCGGCGCAGAGGCGGCCTGCACACCGTGGTCGTGGTGGACGGCTCGTCATCGATGGGGGCAGGCGGAATCGCCCGGGCGGCCCAGGAGGTCGACGAGCTGATCTCCTCCTCGGTGTCCCGGCGGGGCGCGGTCAGCATGGTGCTGGCCTCGGGCGCCGCCGCCCGCGTGCTGGTCACCCGCTCCACCAGCGTGTCTCGGATCCGAGAGGCAGCACGGCGTGAGCCCGCCGGCGGCGGCACTCCCCTGGTCCATGCGCTCGAGCTCGCCGCAGCCATGGTGTCCGAGGACGAACCGGCGCACCGCCGAGTGGTGATCATCTCCGACGGCCGCCCCACCGTCGGCCGCGGAGGCACTCACCTTCGGCAGGAGGCCGCCGTCCTGGAGCTGGAGGAGCAGCTCGAGACTCTCATGGACCTGTGTGCCCGCGTCTCTATCCTGCCGGTCGGAATAGCATCGGAGGGCGGTCTGCGCCGCGCCATGGCTCCGTTCCGGCGCGCGGGAGCGCAGGTGCTCTGACCATCGCGGCCGTCGTATCCCCGGCGGCCGTCGGCGCTGGTAGCCTGCTGCGGTGCTGATCTTTCTCCCACCCTCCGAAGGCAAGACTGCTCCGCGAGACGAGCACGCCGCGCCCCTTGACCTGACGTCCATGGCCCTCCCCGAGGTCGAGGAGCAGCGCCGGGCCGCCGTGGACGCACTCATCCGGATCAGCCGGCAGGACGACGCCCAGCAGGTCCTCAAGGTCGGAGCCAGGGTGATGGAGGAGGTCGAGCAGAACCGACGGCTCTGGGAGGCACCGGCCGCGCCGGCCCATGAGGTCTACACCGGCGTGCTCTTTGATGCTCTGGACGCCTCGGCGCTGCCTGCGGCGGCCTCGGCGCGAGCCGCCGAGCAGGTGCTGGTCTTCTCCGGCCTCTTCGGGGCGACCTCGTTCGCCGACCGGATCCCCGCCTACCGGCTCTCCATGGGGGTCGACCTCTCCCCCGCAGACGGTGAGGGTCCGGGCAAGCTGGGCGGCTACTGGCGCCGGGCTCTGGCCGAGCCGCTGCGCCGGCGGGTGGGCGACCAGCTGGTGCTGGACTGCCGGTCGGCCGGCTACGCGGCGGCCTTCCGGCCCGAGCCGGACCAGACCCTGGTGGTCAACAGCTTCACCGAGCGTGCGGGCGAGAGGAAGGTGGTCACCCACTTCGCCAAGCACGCCCGTGGCGTGCTCACCGGCATGGCTCTGCGTGCGGAGCAGGAGCCGCGCACGGTCGACGACGTCGCCCAGCTCGCCGCCGCCCGCTGGGAGGTCGAGGTGCGCCCGGCCACCGGCCGCACGCCCCACCAGCTGGACCTCATCGAGCGGGGCTGATTATCGACCCGAGCTGAGATCGAGCGGGGCTGAACAGCCTCTCGGCCGGGCCGTCGACCCGCTCCGCAGGGCGCCTCAGCGGGTCGGCTGGATGCGACTGGCCGCCGGGTCCCACGAGGTGCCTGCGGCGGCGGCGTCCATCGCCTCGTTGCTCAACGCGTCGGCGTCGCCGTTCTTGGCCCGGGGAATCCAGGTGAAGGTGACGTTCATCAGCGGCAGGATCTGCGACGCCTCCTGGGCCAGACGCTGCATGTCGGGGTGCTTGATCTTCCAGCGTCCGCTCATCTGCTCGACGACGAGCTTGGAGTCCATACGCACCTCGACGGTGGCCTCAGGATCGATCTGCCGAACCAGGTTCAGGCCGTCGATCAGCCCCGTGTACTCGGCCACGTTGTTCGAGGCCTTCCCGATCGGGGTCGCCTGGGTGGCGAGGATCCTGCCCTGCGCGTCCCGCACGAGGGCTCCGGATCCGGCGGTGCCCGGGTTGCCGCGGCTGCCGCCGTCGGCCTCGATGATCAAGGTGGTCACGTCTCTCCTGTCACGTCCTGGCTGAGTGGCTCGTCACCGGACCAGGCGGGCATCACCGAAGTGTCCGGATCACCGACCCGGAGTGATCACGAAGTCCCAGGGGTCGGTGTTGATGCCGCTGACGGCGACCTCCACATCGTAGCCGCGATCGGTCAGCGCACGGTCCAAGGCGTGCGCCGCGGCGGGGAGCCACAGCCACTCGCTGGCGAAGTGGGAGACGTCGATCAGATAGGGCCGCCCGTCCCGCACCCCCTCACGAGCTTCAGAGGCCGGGTGGTGGCGCAGGTCGCCGGTGATGTAGACGTCGGCCTCCGCGTCGCGCGCGGCCTGCAGCAGGCCGTCACCGGCGCCTCCGCACAGCGCCACCTTCCGGATGAAGGCGTCGCGATCCCCGGCCACCCGCACGCCGCCTGCCACCGCCGGCAGGATGGAGAAGACCGTGGCGGCGAACTCCCCGAGCGTGGTCCCCTGGGGAAGAGTCCCCAAGCGGCCCAGGCCCTCCTCCTGAAGACCGTCGGGGGCAGGACGCAGCGGCTCGGCATCCTCGAGCCCCAGGATCTCGGCGAGCACGTCGTTGACCCCGCCGACGGCGGAGTCCCCGTTGGTGTGCGCAGTCAGCAGCGCACAGCCGGACTCGATGAGACGGTGGATGATCTCCCCCTTGAAGGTCCCTGCCTCGACGCTCTGCACCGGCCGCAGCAGCAACGGATGATGGGTGATGAGCAGGTCGGCGTCGGCGGCGCAGGCCTCCTCCACCACTGCGCGGACCGGGTCCACGGCGAAATGGATGAGCTCCACCGGGCGGTCACGGCGACCTGAGACCAGTCCGACCGCGTCCCAGTCCTCGGCCAGGCCGACGGGCCAGAGCTCCTCGACGATCTCGAGCACGTCGCCGAGCAACGGGGTCTGGCGGTGCGGCGGCACCGGCGATGCGGCGGCGACATCCTCGGCGGGCTGGTCGGTGCGGGATCCGATCCCGGAAGTGTGTGCCATGGCTCCAGTTCTACCCCGTCGGCCTGAGGGATCACCAGGGACACACCAGATCCGGGGCACTTGCCCGATGGAGGAATGTCCGCGCGTCCGCCGGAGTTGTCGCAGTCATGACGATCCACAGTGACCCGACGAGACCCGGTGCGCCCTCGCTACGGACCCTGGTGCTGGCAGCCGGATGCTTCTGGTGCCTGGACTCCCTGGCCCGTCGCCTGCAGGGTGTCCACGCGGTGCGCAGCGTCTATACCGGCGGTCAGGGTCCCGCGGACTACGAGTCCGTCTGCTCCGGGACCACCGGACATGCCGAGGCGGTGGAGATCGTCTTCGACCCGGAGGTGATTCCTGCCGAGATCCTCTTCGAGGTCTTCTTCACCTCCCATGACCCGACCTCGCTGAACCGGCAGGGATACGACGTCGGCACCCACTATCGCTCGGCGATGTTCTACGCCGATGAGCACGAGCGTGCGGAGTTCCACGCGGCGATCGAGCGGGCGCAGGCCGCCTATGAGCGTCCCATCGTCACGCAGCTGGAGCCGCTGGGCCCGGTCTTCGAGGCCGAGCCGGTGCATCAGAACTTCCACGCCCGCCGGCCCGGCGTCGGCTACTGCCAGGTGATCATCGACCCGAAGGTCGCGCGACTGCGCCAGCATTACGCCGCGTGGCTCCGGGAGGACATCCTGGTCTGATCAGCCGATAGAGTCAGAGCCGGGGTGCTCTGCCCGACGGGGTGAGGCAGCCCCACCAGCCTGCGCGTCAGATCCCACCACCCTCCTGGAAGAGGTTCCACCACCATGGCCAAGATCCTGGACAACATCACCCAGGCCGTCGGCAGCACGCCGCTGGTGCGGCTCAACCGACTCGACGCCGATCTGCCCGGAAATGTGGCGGTCAAGCTCGAGTACTACTCGCCCGCCAATTCCGTGAAGGACCGCATCGGCACCTCCATCGTGGATGCCGCGGAGGCCGCAGGAGTGCTCAAGCCCGGCGGCACCATCGTGGAGGGCACCTCCGGGAACACCGGCATCGCCCTGGCCATGGTCGGAGCCGCACGCGGCTACCGGGTGGTGCTCACCATGCCGGAGACGATGTCCACAGAGCGGCGGGTCATGCTGCGCGCTTTCGGCGCCGAGATCGTGCTGACCCCGGGGGCCGACGGCATGCGCGGCGCAGTCGAGAAGGCCAAGGCCATCGTGGAGGAGACCGAGAACTCCATCTGGGCACGACAGTTCGCCAACGAGGCCAACCCGCTGGTGCACTACAACACCACTGGTGCGGAGATCTGGGAGGACACCGACGGTGCCGTCGACGTCCTGGTCTCGGGCATCGGGACCGGAGGCACCATCACCGGTGCCGGTCGGCGTCTGCGTGAGCACAAGCCGGAGATCCACATCGTCGCGGTGGAGCCTGAGGACTCGCCGATCCTCTCCGGCGGAGCTCCCGGTCCTCACAAGATCCAGGGCATCGGTCCGAACTTCGTCCCGGACATCCTCGACCGGGAGATCTATGACGAGGTCGTCACCGCCAACCTGGACAAGGCGCTCGAGACCGCGCGTGACCTGGGCACGCAGGAAGGCATCCTCGGCGGGATCTCCACGGGCGCCAACGTGGCCGCCGCACTCGAGGTCGCCGCCCGCGAGGAGTATCGCGACAAACTCATCGTGACCCTCGCCTGCGACTTCGGCGAACGCTACATCTCCACCCTGCTCTACGAGGACATCCGCAGCTGATCCCCGCGGCCGGCGTCGCACGCTGACCAGGGGAACCCCTCCTGACGGCGGACGTGCCGACTGGCCGCGGCCGCTCGGCCGCCGATAGCCTGCAGTGACCCGCCGTCGACGTCGAAAGGCACCGATCCACCTTGGGCATCTTCAAGCGCCTGCGTGAGGACATCTGCTCCGCGCGCGAGCACGACCCCGCCGCCCGCAGCGACGTCGAGGTGGTGCTCGTCTACTCCGGTCTCCACGCGATCTGGTCCCACCGGGTGGCACACCGCATGTGGGGCGTCCGCCCGCTGAAGACTCCAGCCCGTGTGCTTTCCCAGGTCACCCGTGGACTCACCGGCATCGAGATCCATCCGGGCGCGCACATCGGCCGGCGCTTCTTCATCGATCACGGCATGGGCGTCGTGATCGGCGAGACGGCGGAGGTCGGTGACGACTGCATGCTCTACCAGGGTGTGACGCTCGGGGGCACGTCCCTGGAGCAGACCAAGCGGCACCCCACCCTCGGGAACGGGGTCGTCGTCGGCGCGGGAGCCAAGGTCCTGGGACCGGTCGAGATCGGCGAGCAGTCTGCGGTGGGGGCCAACGCCGTGGTGGTGAAGTCTGCTCCGGCGCATTCCGTGCTGGTGGGCGTCCCGGCCAAGGACCGCAAGCGCCGCCAGGAGGAGCACCGGCCGCTGGTCGACCCCGCCAGCTACGCCCTCGATCCGGCGTTGTTCATCTGATCGGGGCCCAGCTGACGGGTGATCAGCTGACGGGGATCACGCCGCCCCAATCGGTGAAGTAGTACTCCACCGGCGCGTGGGGGATCTCCTCCCAGATCTCCGGGGCCAGTGCGAAGGTCTCTCCGCTGGCCAGCCCTTCCAGCCAGGACTCCACGCCCAGGATGTTCTGCTGCACGAACTTCCCACGACCGCGCTGGCCGAGGTCCCCGTCCTGCGTGTTCCCGGAGGTCTCGAAGAAGATCGCCGCATGGGCATGACCGTCAGGGTTCAGGCCGGCCCAGTCCAGGCCGAGCATCATCGCCGAGACGACGCCGCCCCGGATGTCGATCACCTGACCCCCTCCCACGTCGTAGCGGTCCGCGGTGATGTGGCCCCGGTGCCGGGTGCCCAGCCACACCTGCGAGGCCATCTGTCGGGTGAGCACGTCGAACTCCCCGTCGCGGATCCCGGGCAGCGTGGGCCCTCCCGGAGCCAGGGAGACTCCCAGTGAGAACGTGATCGGCTCGCCGGTCTCCGGATCGAGCTTCTGCCCCTGGTGATGGATGTCCAGGGCGTAGCTGGGCCGGACCATCGTCCAGTACTCGTACCAGGCCCGGGACTCCCGGGCGAGGAAGCCTTCCGCCGTCCAGTCCCGGTTCAGGTCGACGGTCAGCTCGGCGCCCTGGGCGTCGCGGCGCGGCGCGTCGGCCTCCCGGTCCCACAGCGTGGTGGTGCGTGTGTTCATCTCCGAGCCGTCCGGGTTGTACATCGGGATGATGTGCAGGGTGAACTCTTCGCGCAGCCGGCGGTGAGCAGGCTGTCCGCTGCTGCCCAGCGCCTTGAGCACCGCCAGTGTCGCCTCGAGCCCGTAGGGCTCGTCACCGTGGATCCGCCCCATGATCCACACGTGGCGATCGCCGTGGCCGACCTGCGCCACGTAGAGCTCCCGCCCCTGCTCGGAACGGGTCTCGGCAGTGCCGATCTCGGCCAGCGTCCGCACGGTCACCTGCCCCTGGGAGGAGCGCTCGATCTGGGCGAGCTCACGGATCATGTCGTCGTAGCTGCGGATGGCGCCGGTCGGGGTGGAGGTGCTGGACTCCGCACCGGGACGGGCGATCGCCGCCTGGACGCCCAGCGGCAACAGGGCCAGTGAGCCGAGCGTCCCGAGCGCGGCACGCCGGGAGAGGGACCGACCGCCGGGCACCTCCGGTGAGGTCGGCCCCGAGGGCTGACCTGGGACAGTTCGAGAAGGGAACGATGCATCATGTGTCATGCCTGTGAAGCATAGAGCAAGCTGGCCGTGATGCCCATCACTGCGGCCACGGCTCATGCGACCGGACGAGTCAGGGCCCGGCCCGCGGAACTTTCCGCGGGCCGGGCCCTGACTCGTCCATCGTGCGACGCCGGCGCGTCGACGAGGTGATGCTCGGCCTCAGCCGTCGATCTCGGTGCGGTCGCCCGACCACTGGGTGTGGAAGGTGCCTTCCTTGTCCACGCGCTGGTAGGTGTGGGCGCCGAAGTAGTCGCGCAGCCCCTGGGTCAGCGCGGCCGGAAGACGGTCGCGACGCAGGCTGTCGTAGTAGGCGAGCGACGAGGCGAAGACTGGAGCCGGGACCCCGTGAGTCGCCGCGGCGGCGACCACCCGGCGCCAGGCGGGAAGGCACTCATTGATGGCCTCGGTGAACTCCTCGGCGAGCAGCAGGTTCTTCGGCCGCTCGTCGGCGTCGGCGTCGTAGGCCTTCATGATGGTGTCCAGCAGGTCGGCACGGATGATGCAGCCGGCCCGCCACAGCGAGGCGATGGACTTCAGGTCCAGGTCCCACCCGTACTCCTCCCCGGCGGCGACCAGCATGTCCAGACCCTGGGCATAGGCGACCAGCTTGGAGGCGTAGAGGGCCTTGCGCACGTCCTCGACGAAATCGGAGCCGAACTCGGCGGCCGGTGCGTTCTCATCGATTCCGGAGCTGAATGCGGCGTTGGTCTCAGCGCGCAGCTCCTGCTGGGAGGAGATCGAACGCGCGAACACCGACTCGGCGATCGCGGTGACCGGCGAGCCGACCTCCAGGGCGGAGATCGCGGTCCAGCGGCCGGTGCCCTTCTGACCGGCGGAGTCGACCACCACGTCGACCAGGGGGCGGCCGGTGAGCTCGTCCTCCTGCTCGAGAACTTCGGAGGTGATCTCAATCAGGTAGGAGGCCAGGTCGGTGGTGTTCCATTCGCGGAAGACCTTCGCCTGGTCGGCGGGCTCGATGCCGGCGAGGCTGCGCATGAGGTCATAGGCCTCACCGATGACCTGCATATCGGCGTACTCGATGCCGTTGTGGACCATCTTCACGTAGTGGCCCGCTCCGTCGGTGCCGACCCAGGCGCAGCAGGGCTCGCCGTGGTAGTCCGCTGAGATCTTCTCCAGCATCGGACCGAGGGTCTCGTAGGACTCTCGGGAGCCGCCGGGCATGATCGACGGACCGTTGAGGGCGCCCTCCTCACCGCCGGAGACGCCGACGCCCACGAAGTGCAGGCCCTTCTCGCGGAGCGTCTCCTCGCGACGGCGAGTCTCCTCGTAGAAGGAGTTGCCGGCGTCGATGATGATGTCACCCTCGTCGAGCAGCGGGACGAGGTCCTCGATGACGGCGTCCACCGGGGCCCCGGCCTTCACCATGATCAGCACCCGACGTGGCCGCTGCAGAGACTCGACCAGCTCGGCCAGGGTCTCAGTGCGGACGAAGCTGCCCTCGTCCCCATGCGCCTCGAGCAGCGCATCGGTGCGGCCCACCGACCGGTTGTGCAGGGACACGGTGTAGCCGTTGCGGGCCAGGTTCCGCGCCAGGTTGGCTCCCATCACGGCCAGTCCGGTCACGCCGATATCGGCACTCATGCAGTCTCCTTATCGAGGTCTGGTGATCGATCGAGTGCATCCTAGTCCCGGGAGGTTTCCGGGATGACGCAGCCTCCTCATGCGGCACCGGCCCCGTGGTGAGGCGGTGGCGCGAGGTGCTCAGATGACACGATGCTCGCCGTCGACGGTCGACGACGACCGAGGAGGCGAGCGTCTACACTCTATCGCCTCGGGGACCGCAATGTGATGACCATTGCTTCCCGGGGCCAGTCCCCCACGTCAGCGGCGGCGCGGACGTCAAGGAGGGCGCGGGTCAGTCGCCGACGGCGTCGCGACCGCGCCGCACGATCAGCGGGTCGGGCTCCCCCACGACCTCGTGGTCCTTGCCCTCGTACTCGAACTGGCTGAGGAAGTAGCGCATCGCGTTGAGGCGGGCACGCTTCTTGTCATTGGACTTGATGGTGATCCATGGAGCATGATCGGTGTCCGTGCGCCGAAACATCTCCTCCTTGGCGTCCGTGTAGGCCTCCCAGCGATCCAGGGACTCCAAGTCCATCGGCGAGAGCTTCCATTGCCGGACCGGGTCGATCTGCCGGATCGCGAAGCGGGTCCGCTGCTCCTTCTGGGTCACGGAGAACCAGAACTTCGTCAGGTGGATCCCGGCATCGACGAGCATCTGTTCGAACTGCGGAGCCTGCCGCATGAACACCTCATACTCGTCATCGGAGCAGAAGCCCATCACCCGCTCCACACCTGCCCGGTTGTACCAGGAACGGTCGAACAGGACCATCTCCCCCGCAGTGGGCAGGTGATGGACGTAGCGCTGGAAGTACCACTGGCCACGCTCCCGGTCTGAGGGCTTGTTCAGCGCCACGACGCGTGCGGTCCGGGGGTTGAGGTGCTCGGTGAATCGCTTGATCGTGCCGCCTTTGCCCGCCGCGTCCCGACCCTCGAAGACGAGGACGTGCTTGAGCCCGTAGTCCTCTGCCCAGTATTGGAACTTCAGCAGCTCCACCTGCAGGTGGTACTTCTCCAGCTCATAGATGTCCCGCTCGAGGCGATACTCGTAGGGGTAGTTCTCCTGCCAGGTCTCAACGGCGTTGCCCTGGGGGTCGATGAGGTCCGGGTCCGGAGTGTGGCCGTCCTGGACCGTGTAGCCACCTTCGCGGAGGCGGTCGATGAACTCGCGGAGGTTCTCCCGGGGCGCCTGGTTCAGATCCCCCACGATGTCCTGCACCTGGTCCCTGATCATGCTCTGCTCCCCTTCTCTCCTGCGACGTCCTCCATCCGATCAGACGCCGATGAACGGCCCGTTAACGACCTCCGATGACGACTTCCGAGAGCGGGGCACACGCGCCGCTGGCACGTCCACGTCTGCCCCGAGGCGCGTCGGCAGCCCGTCGATGGTGAGGATCGAGTCTACGCCTCTCTGCGGCGCGGCACAGCAGTGCGCGCACCACCGGCGTGGTCAGAGCGCCTTCTCCCCCATCTGGCCGGACCGGACCAGGGCGGTCAGGCGAGAGACGGCCCGATGGTACTTCTTCATGTACCCGCCGGACATCATCTCCTCGGTGAAGAGCTGGTCGAACGGGACCCCCGAGGCGATGATCTTCACGTCCTGGTCATAGAGCCGGTCCGCCAGCACCACGAAGCGCAGTCCCAGGGACTGGGCTTCGATGGTGGTGACACCCTTGAGCACGAGCACCTCGACTCCGCTGAGCAGGTGCCGGTATCGACTGGGGTGCACCTGGCTGAGGTGCTCGGTCAGGGCCTCGAAGTCGTCCACGACGATCGTCGCTCCCTCGTGGTGCGCGGCGGCGAAGTCCTCCAGCTTCTCGGTGGCCAGCGGCGGGGGCGCCTCGGGCAGGCCACGGTGGCGGAAGTCCTCGCCGTCGACCCGGACCACGGCGAACTGGTCGGCCAGCACCTGGATCTCACGCTGGAAGTCAGAGGCGGCGAAGCGTCCGTCGCCCAGCGAGCCGGGCAGCGTGTTGGAGGTGGCGGCGAGCTTGACGCCGGCGTCGGTCAGCTCGCGCATCAGTCGGGACATCAGCACGGTGTCCCCGGGGTCGTCCAGCTCGAACTCGTCGATGCAGACCAGCGAGTAGTCCGAGAGCACGTCCACGGTGCGCCGGAAGGACAGCGCGCCCACCAGGTTGGTGTACTCCACGAACGTCCCGAAGGCACGTTGTCCCGGGGAGGCGTGGTAGAGCGAGGCCAAGAGGTGGGTTTTGCCCACGCCGAAGCCGCCGTCGAGGTAGATGCCGCCCGTTCTGGGACTCTTTGTGCTTCGCCCCCGCCTGCCGCTCGGGGCTCCCGAGGATCCTCCCCCGAAGAGTCGGGACAGCAGTCCGCCCGATCCGCGAGGGCGCCCCACGGTCTCGGCGAATCCGCGCAGTTCCTCCACAGCCTGCGCCTGGGAGGGGTGCCCGGGATCCGGGATGTAGGAGTCGAAGGAGACATCGGCGAAGCGGAACGAGGGCGTCAGGCCCTCGAGGAGCTCCCCGACGCCCACCTGCGGACTCCTTCGGCTCAGCGGCGTGGCGTCAGACGGCATGAGGCCATGCTACCCATTGAGCACGGGCGCCAACGCATGACGGTTCGTGACATCTGGTGGGAACACAACGCGTGCCTCGATACGCTGGCACCAGGCGTATGCCCGAGCCCGACAGAAAGGCCCCGCAGATGAGCGAGAAGGACTTCAGTCAGTACGCCCACCCGGAGAAGCTGGTCTCCACCGCATGGGTGGCGGAGCACAAGGACGACGACGGCGTGGTGCTGGTCGAGTCGAACGAAGACGTGCTGCTCTACGAGACCGGACACATCCCCGGTGCAGTGAAGATCGACTGGCACACCGAGCTCAACGACCCGGTCACCCGAGACTTCCTCGACGGCGAGCACTTCGCCGAGTTCGCCGCGGCCAAGGGCATCAGCCGGGACTCCACCGTGGTCTTCTACGGTGACAAGTCCAACTGGTGGGCGGCCTATGCGCTCTGGGTGTTCACACTCTTCGGCCATCAGGACGTCCGCCTCATGGACGGCGGCCGCCAGAAGTGGACCGAGGAGGGGCGCGAGGTCAGCACCGAGCGGCCCTCGCCGGCCCGGGGTGAGTACCCGGTGGTCCCCCGGGACGACTCGACCCACCGTGCCTTCCGCGAAGACGTGCAGGCCCACTTCGGCAAGCCTCTGGTGGACGTGCGCTCTCCGCTGGAGTACTCCGGGGAGCGCACCCATATGGAGGGCTATGAGGAGGAGGGCGCTCTGCGCGGGGGACACATCCCCTCGGCAGCCTCCGTGCCCTGGGGGAAGGCGGCCCGGGAGGACGGCACCTTCAGGTCCCGCGAAGAGCTGGAGAAGATCTACCGCGAGGACGCCGGGCTCGGCGAGGCCGACGAGGTCATCGCCTACTGCCGCATCGGCGAGCGTTCCTCGCACACCTGGTTCGTGCTCCAGCACCTGCTGGGCCACGAGAACGTGCGCAACTACGACGGCTCCTGGACCGAATGGGGCAATGCGGTGCGGCTGCCCATCGCCGTGGGCGAGGAGCCCGGCGAGGCGCCCCGCGGCTGAACGCCCTCGTCGACCCCGCGACGCCCGGGTTCTTGAGCGCCCGTCGCCCGTGCCTGTCATCGTCAGGCGGGCGGCGGGTCGGCTCAGGACGCCCTCCCCGCTTATCCTGGAGACATGATGACCACCACGACCGCCGCGCGCCTGCCCGAGCCGCTGGCCGAGATCATCGAGGAGTTCCAGGCGGTGCCGGACCAGCAGAAGCTGGAGCTGCTGCTGGAGCTCTCCCGAGAGCTGCCCGAGGTTCCTCCTCGGTATCAGGGCTCCGCCGACTCCATGGAACAGGTGGTGGAATGTCAGACTCCGCTGTTCCTGGCCTTCGAGTACGACGACGAGGCCCGCACAGCCGAGATCGTCTTCTCCGCGCCGCCGGAGGCTCCCACCACCCGAGGCTTCGCCTCGATCCTGCATCAGGGGCTCAACGGCCTCAGCTACGAGGAGATCCTCGCGGTGCCCGATGACGTCCCCGCACGGCTGGGCCTGTCTAAGGCCATCACGCCCCTGCGTCTGCGTGGCATGTCAGCGATGCTGGGCCGCATCAAGCGGAACATCACCGCGCACGTCGCGTCGCTGAGCTGAGGTGCGCCGGTGCGTCGCCGCCGAACAGCTCCGTCACCCACGCCACCACGCTCTGCTCCCAGCGTTCACGGTCGTGGTTCCACTCCTTGACGTGCCGCGCCTGGGTGAACGGTACGAAGGTGACCATCTCGTTCCGCTCGGCGAGGTTCCGTGAGGGGACGTAGGGCACGACGTCGTCATCGCTGCTGTGCAGGATCAGCGTGCGCACGTGAAGCTGGTCGGCACGGTCGATCCAGTTCAACGCCTTGAGGTCCACCGGGGCAGCCAGCCCGGTCACGCGGCGTCCCGCCGGATGCGAGATGAACCAGCTTCCCAGGCGTCCCACGGCCTCCGGGATGCGGTTGGCCCGTGCCTGGTAGCCCAGCACATCGATCCAGTCCACGACCGGCCCGGTGAGCACCAGCCCTCGGATCGCCGGTGCGAGCCGCGACCGGTCCGCAGTCTGCAGAGCGATGGCCCCGCCCATGGACCAGCCGAAGAGCAGGACGTCCTCGGCCCCCTGGTCCAGAGCGTGCTGCACCGCGGCCTCCACGTCCTCCCATTCGGTGATGCCGAGTCCGTAGCGTCCATCGGGCGCGTCCGGGGCCTCGCCGTCGTTGCGGTAGGAGATCAGCAGGGCGTCGATGCCGAGCCGCTCGGCCACCCCCAGCGCACGGATGCCCTCGGCGCGTCGACCCCCACGTCCATGGACCATCACCCCCCAGACGTTCTTCTCAGCCAGCGGGCCGGTGCGGGTGCGCGGGGGCACGTGCCACGCCGGGGCCGGTCCGCCCGGGAGCTCGACGACGACGTCGCGGGAGATGAAGCCGGCGGCGTCGGGCGTCGGGTCCGGCACGGAGGTCCACCATCCCCGGTTCACCTGGCGAAGGTCCCCGTCGTGGACCTTCTCGACGCGGCGGGCGATCGTGCCGTCGCGAGGGCTGAAGGAGCTGATCTCCCCGATCCGTGCGCTGGCCCGGCCACCGTGGAAGTTGAGTCCGTAGGTGCCCTCCACGACCGTCTCGGGAGTGGCCGGCAGGATGACCTCGTCACCGGCGGGTCCACGCACCACAGCGAGGATCTCCAGGTCCTCGGCATGCTCCTTGGCCGGCGTGACCACCACGCGTGCGAAGTGGCCCGCCAGGGCGGAGGCGGCCCCGGCCAGCGTCATGCCGGCGGCCAGGCCGGTGCCGACGCCGAGCATCGAGGCTCGCAGCCAGGGCGTCGGCGGGTCCGGATCGGGAGTCCGTCGGGAACGTCTCTCGGGGAGCCGCTCGATGACCCGTCGGATCCGTGCTGTCAGGCCGCCGACCTGAGCGGGCAGGGCACGCGCTGCCGTGCCGGGCGCGTGAGCGCGGGATGACATGACTGGGAGGCCTCCACGAGGTCGGTTCCGGGTGTCTCGAGGGCCACGATGCCCACAGGTCAGCTTACGCGCGCCTCCGGCCGCGTGCTGTGTTCCACGCCCCAGGCGAGTCCGGTGCCGGGCTGCGCCTGCCGCCTCGGGAAGCTCCGTTGCGGTCCGGACGTTGTGCCTGCTGAACACCGCTGACCCGCAGGGTCGGCGGCCGCGGGCGCCGCACGGGCCCGTGGAGGACACCCGACGATGTGATCGTGATGTGATGGAGCCATGAGCACTGACCAGACCGACCCCGGCGCCCCGGCCGCATTCGCCTCGCTGAGCGACGCTCAGTGGCGAGAACGACTGAGCCCCGAGGAGTACTACGTCCTGCGCCAAGGGGGTACGGAGCGCCCGTTCACCGGAGAGCACTGGGACGCCGGCCAGCCCGGCGTGTATCGCTGCCGCGCCTGCGGCGCCGAGCTCTTCACCTCCGAGACCAAGTTCGACTCCCGCTGCGGGTGGCCGAGCTTCTACCAGCCCGCCGAGGGTGCGAACGTGCGCTATCTTCGCGACACAGGGATGGGCATGGAGCGTGTGGAGGTCCGTTGCGGCTCCTGCGACTCCCACCTGGGACACGTGTTCTCCGGGGAAGGCTTCGACACCCCGACTGATCAGCGATACTGCATCAACTCCCTGTCGATGACCTTCCAGGAGGAGGACGAGTGACCAGCATCGACCTGACCGCCGCTGAGAGGGCCGCGGAGTCAGCGGCACCAGCTGTGCCGGCGGACCTGCTCGACCCGGGCTTCGCCTCGGACAACACCGCCGGGATCTCGCCGGCGGTCCTCGGGGCCATCACCGACGCCAACACGGGTTCTGCCCTCCCCTACGGCGGGGACGGTGTGACAGCACGGCTGGAGCATGTCATCCGTGAGGAGTTCGGATCGCAGGCGCAGATCTTCCCGGTGTTCACCGGCACGGGCGCCAACGTGGTCTCCCTGCAGGCGATGCTGCCTCGCTGGGGAGCCGCCATCTGCACCCGCCAGGCACATGTGAACACTGACGAGGGTGCCGCGCCGGAACGAGTGGGGGCGATCAAGCTGCTGGCCCGCCCTCGCCCCGACGGTCGCCTCACCCCGGAGGACGTCGACGCGGAACTGGGTGCACAGGGCTTCGTCCATGCCGCACAGCCGCTGGCCGTGACGCTCACCCAGTCCACCGAGGTCGGCACCGTCTACTCCCCCGCCCAGATCGCCGCCGTGGCCGAGCGGGCGCACGCCGCGGGCCTGGGAGTGCACATGGACGGATCACGGATCTCCAACGCGGCCGCGGCCTTGGGCGTGTCTCTGCGTGAGGTCACCACCGACGTCGGCGTCGACGTCCTCAGTCTGGGCGGCACCAAGAACGGGGCGCTGGCGGCCGAGGCCGTCGTCGTCCTGAACCCGGACAGGGTGACCGGGCTCGACTACATCCGGAAGTTCTCGATGCAGCTGGCCAGCAAACAGCGGTTCGTCTCCGCCCAGCTGCTCGAGCTCTTCGGCACGGACCTGTGGCGGCGCAACGCCGAGCATGCCAACGCACAGGCGCGGCGGCTGGGCGAGCGGCTCGCGCAGATCGACGGCATCGAACTCTCCTCCCCCGCCCAGGTCAACGCCGTGTTCCCGAAGATGCCCCGCCATGTGGTGGCGGCCCTGCAGTCGCGGTACCTGTGCCATGTCTGGGACGAGGCGGCCGACGGTGACCCGATCATCCGCCTGATGTGCTCCTTCGCCACCTCGGATGCGCAGATCGACGAGCTGGTGGACCACGCGCGCAGAGCCTCCACGGCGCGCCTCGCCCACGGTGGCTGATCCTGTCCATAGGCTGGATGCGTGACAGCACTCGATCCAGCCGGATCTGCGAGGGGACGCGGGCTCGGCCCACAGATCTCCACTCCCGGCATCGACGAGCTCCCAGAGTCCTTCCGCTCGGCCCTGGGGGAGCTGCGCCGTGCCCGACCTCGGCACCAGGCGCTCGTCGAGGAGATCCCGGCCCCGGTGAAACTCGCCCCCTACGCGGTGGCGCTGCGTGCCGAGGTGTTGGAACCTTCGGCGAAGACTCCGGTGCACGGCCCTGCCCGGCTCCGGCCGGCGCCGGAGGAACCGGACATGCTGGCGACGGGGCGCTTCATCCTGCTGCACGATCCCCAAGGCCAGGAGACCTGGGGCGGGACCTTCCGGGTGGTGATCTATATCCGTGCCGAGCTGGACGCGGACATGGGCAACGATCCCCTGCTCGCGGAGGTCGCCTGGACCTGGCTGAGTGATTCGCTGGACCAGTGCGGCGTCGAGCACAGCCACGCCGGCGGCACTGCCACGCGCATCCTCTCGGAGTCCTTCGGCAGTCTCGAGGAGCGTCGGGCCAGCAACACTGTGGAGCTGCGCGCCTCCTGGACGCCCACGGGCTCGCACCTGGGCCGGCACTTGGAAGCCTGGGCCGACATGGTCTGCTCCTTCGCCGGACTCCCGCCCCTGCCCGACGGCGTGGTGGCCCTGCCCCATGTCAGGAGGAACTGACCACATCATGGAGGACCAGGAAGAGCATCTTCCGCCCCTGCTGACCGAGCCCGCCGACGGAGTCCCCTTCGTCATCGACACCCCGCGAGGCCTGCAGCGCTGCGCCGAGGCCCTCGCCGCAGGCACCGGACCGGTGGCGGTCGACGCGGAGCGCGCCTCGGGCTTCCGCTATGGCCAGCGGGCCTTTCTCGTGCAGCTCAAGCGTGAGGGCTCAGGACTCTGGCTGATCGACCCCGAGCCCTTCGACACGCTCATCCCGCTGCAGCGCGCCCTCGGCAGTGCGGAATGGATCCTGCACGCCGCCTCCCAGGATCTTCCCTGCCTGGCCGAGCTGGGGATGCACCCGCACGCGCTCTTCGACACCGAGCTGGGAGCCCGGCTGGCCGGGTTGCCCCGCGTCGGCCTCGGTGCCGTCGTCGAATCCCTGCTGGGCGTCCGGCTGGCCAAGGAGCACTCGGCGGCGGACTGGTCCCGACGCCCTCTGCCGCAGGACTGGCTGCGCTATGCGGCTCTGGACGTCGAGCTGCTGATCGAGCTGCGCTCCTCGCTCAGCCAGATGCTCGAGGAGCAGGGAAAGACGGACTGGGCGGCCCAGGAGTTCGAGCATGTGCGGACGCATCGACCGGCCGCGGTCCCGAGGAAGGACCGATGGCGCAAGACCACCGGGATCAACAAGCTGAAGAGTCCGCGCCGCCTGGCAGCCCTGCGCGAGCTGTGGCGCGCCCGCGAGCACCTGGCCGAGCAGAAGGACATCGCCCCGGGCCACGTGCTCCCCGACTCTGCGTTGGTCGCCGCGGCCCAGGACATGCCCGGGACCGTGCCGCAGCTGTTGGGAGTGCCGGGATTCCACGGGCGTGCCGCCAAACGGGAAGCCCCGCGATGGCTGCGGGCGGTCAAAGCCGGGGCGGCGTCCGAGGACCTTCCTGAACTGCAGCGCCGCACCGGCGCTCCCCCTCCTCCGCGCTCCTGGAAGGACCGGAATCCGCTGGCCTTCCGCCGGTACCGCACGGCCCGGGAGCGCCTGGTCCGGCAGGCCGAGAGGCTGGAGGTCATGTCAGAGATCCTGCTGACTCCGGCGGTGCTCAAGCAGGTCTGCTGGGAACCTCCGGAGCCGATCGATCTCGAGACGGTCGCAGCAGCTCTGGCCGAGCTGGGCGCCCGTCCATGGCAGGTGGAGCAGGCCGCGGCCATCGTCACGGTCGCTCTGCTGGACCCGGACCGTCTGGACGATCTCTGAGGCAGCCGACGAAGGCGCTGGCCAGGTGAGCTACTCGTCGGTAGCATGTGATGCAGAACGCATTCTTCCCTGACGACGACGCTGTGGAGGCACCCATGAACGCGCAGTCCGCCCGCTCCAGCTCCGCCGGAACCGACCGGCAGGCCATCACCCCCGCACAGACCGACTTCTCCGGCTACGCCGCCCTTGCGGAGGCCTTCTCCGACGAGGTGCTCACGCACAGCCGGGTCGAGGACGTCGCACTTCCCGACGACGCCGGCACCCTGGCGCTCATCCGGCTCGACAATGATGCGCCGAAAAGGCCCACCACGCTCGGACCGAACTCGCTCATCGCGTTCGGCGAAGCCGTGGCCGCTCAGCTGCCCCGTGCTGAGTCCGGCGAGATCGTCGGCCTCGCCGTGATCGGCAAGCCCGGATACCTGGTGGCCGGCGCGGATCTCGGCGCGGTCAACACCATCGAATCCTCGGAGCTCGCCCGAAACATGGCTGAGCTGGGCCATCAGGCCTACAACCTGCTCGAAGACTTCCCGGTGCCCAGCTTCGCCTTCATCAACGGCACCGCTCTGGGCGGCGGTCTGGAGATCGCACTGGCGGCCCAGTGGCGCACCGTCTCCACGGGCGCCAAGGCGCTCTCCCTGCCAGAGGCCTTCCTGGGGCTCATCCCCGGATGGGGCGGTGTGTACCGCCTGCCCCGGCTCATCGGCCCCGAGGCGGCCGCGCAGGTGATCTTCAGCAATGCGCTGGCCAACAACCGCACACTCAAGGGCCCGCAGGCCTATGAGCTGGGAATCGCCGACGCCCTGCTCGGGGCCGACGACTTCGAGCAGGAGTCCCTGGCCTTCGCGGCCAGGGTCATCTCCGAGGACCCCGAGACGCTGACCTCACTGACGCGACACCGGGACCGTGACACCTCCGAGGAGGCCTGGGAGCGCGCCGTGGGCTCCGCCCGCAGGACCGTGGCCACGAAGACCGGAGAGTCTGCGCCCGCCCCGGTGAAGGCGCTGGAGGTCTTCACCGCCGGCAAGGATCTGGATCGGGAGCAGGATCGGGTCGCCGAATGCGATGCGCTGGCCGAGCTCATGGTGACCGCCGAGTTCGCCAACACCGTCTACGCCTTCCTGGAGCTGGTCCAGAAGCGCGCCAAGCGTCCGGCCGGAGTGCCGGAGACGGCTCCGCGTCAGGTCGGTAAGGTCGGCATCGTCGGGGCCGGGCTGATGGCCTCTCAGCTCGCCATGGTCTTCGCCCAGCACCTGCAGGTGCCCGTGGTGATGACCGACGTCGACGACGCCCGCGTGGCCAAGGGCCTGGACTTCGTCTCCTCCCAGGTGGAGAAGCTGCAGACGAAGGGCAGGCTGAGCGCCGATCAGGCCGCAGGCCTCAAAAGCCTGGTCACCGGCTCCACGGACAAGTCCGTCTACGCGGACGCCGATTTCATCATCGAGGCGGTCTTCGAGGAGATCGGGGTGAAGAAGCAGGTCTTCGCGGAGCTGGAGGAGATCGTCCCTGCCGAGACGATCCTGGCCACGAACACCTCCTCCCTGTCGGTCACGGAGATGGCCGCCGATCTGCGGCACCCTGAGCGGGTCATCGGTTTTCACTTCTTCAACCCGGTCGCCGTGATGCCGCTGATCGAGATCGCCCGGACCCCGCAGACCGCTGACGAGCCGATCGCCACGGCCTTCGACCTTGCCGCACGGCTGCGCAAGACCCCGGTGCTGACCACCGACTCGGCCGCGTTCGTGGTCAACCGGATCCTGCTGCGCCTCATGGCCGAGGTCCAGAAGGCGTTCGATGAGGGCACCGACGCGGCCACTGCGGACCAGGCACTGCGTCCGATCGGCCTGCCGATGACGCCGTTCACCCTCCTGGCCATGGTGGGCATCCCGGTGGCCCAGCACGTGACCGAGTCGCTGCACGCAGCGTTCGGTGAGAGGTTCCATGTCTCGGACAATCTGCAGCGACTCATCGAGGCAGGCGTCACCGAGATCTGGAGCACCGACGAGGATGGCCGCCCGTACATCAAGGAGGAGACGCTGGCGCTCATCGAGGTGGGCGACTCCCCGCGCACCGGCGAGCAGCTGCTCCACGACGTCGAGGACGCCCTGGCCCAGGAGATCGGTCTGATGCTCACCGAGGGTGTGGTCAGCTCGCCGAAGGACATCGATCTGTGCATGATCCTCGGGGCCGCCTGGCCGATGCACCGCGGCGGCATCACTCCCTACCTGGATCAGATCGGCGCCAGCGCGAGGATCAACGGCCGCACCTTCCACTGAGGTCGGCCCCACAGTCGATCAGCTCGGCCCGGCAGGTGGGCGCGGCACTGCGTTCCTGGTCCCGGTAGACTCGGGACCGATGAGTGACACATGCTGCGCCCGCCGGGCCTTTCTCCGCTCCACCGCTGCCGGGGCCGTCGGCCTGACCGGGCTCTCACTGGCAGCCTGCGGCGGCGGCACGGAGGACTCCGAGTCCGCGGGCGAGGCCGTGCATCCCGGCGACACGTGGGAATCGGTGCTCGCGGCCGAGGAGCTGCCGCCGGGAGCCTCCACGTCAGCCAGCGTCGGAGAGCATGACCTTCTGCTGCACCGCAGCGGCGAGGAAGAGGTGCACGCCTTCACGTCCGTCTGCACCCACCAGGGATGCACGGTGGAGGCTGAGGACGAGCGGTTCCCCTGCCCCTGCCATGGCTCCGTCTTCGCCGTCGACTCGGGCGAGCCGATCTCTGGGCCCGCGACCCGCCCCCTGACCCGGTTCGAGGCGGAGATCACCGACGGCGAAATTCGTGTGCTGATCTGAGCAGTACGACCCTCTGAGGAGCCCGGACCGGAGGCGGATCCGTGCGATCAGGATCAGCCGATGCGGATACGCACCTTCGAGGCCGGCACATCCGTTCCGCGGATGGCTCCGCGCACCGCGTCTCCAGCCTTGCGCCGATGCAGTGTGCGGCCGCTCATGACCAACGCCGAGACACCGTCGAACTCCGCCGGCTCAGGATCGCTCAACGCACCCAGGCCGCGCCAGGCCAGGGTGGTCAGCACCGTGGCGTGCACGGTGTCCGCGTTCCGCCGTTCCGCAGCCGAAGGCTCCGGGCCCTTCAGCGGGACAGCCACCACCAGCTCGGAGGTCTCCTCCTCGGACACCTCGCGGTAGCCGTCGGCCGCACACTGGGCGGTGAAGCTCTCCAGCAGCATCTGAGCCTCCTCGGGCTGCGCCTTCTCGGCGGTCAGCGTGCCGTTGACGCCCACCGCACCGTGATGGACCACGAACTCGCCGGCGGCCTCGTCGAACCAGGCCTCGCGATACTGCCAGCCTGACGGCTCGGCGGGACGGAACAGACTGATCATGGAGCCTCCGGAAGGACTGGGCCGCACGGAGGTCCCGAGCGGCGGGAAGTGTGAGCTGGTCAGGGGTAGGTTCAGGTGTCCCGGCTGAAGGGGAAGCTGGGGATCTCTCCCGTGGGGAGGTCCTCCCCGGGTAGCGGGCGGGCGAAAGGCACCTTAGTGCCCAGCACCTGGGCCACGGTGTCCTGGGCGATCTGGGCGGAGGTCAGTCCGACCCGTGCGAGCACCTCGCCCCGCGATCCATGCGAGAGGAACTCCACCGGCAGACCCACCTCGTTGAGAGCGGTGTCGACTCCGGCCTCACGCATGGTCTGACGGATCCGCGACCCGACGCCGCCGGCCTTCACCCCGTCCTCGGCGCACACCACGATGCGGTGCCTCGCCGCCAGGGAGACCACGGTGTCCGGCACCGGCAGCACCCATCGCGGGTCGACCACCGTGGAGGTGATGCCCTGGTCGGCGAGTCGCCGAGCGACGTCGAGAGACAGTTCAGCCATCGTGCCGACCGAGACGATCAGCACGTCGTTGCTGTAGGCGCCGTCGTCGTCGGTCTGGCCATGGAGCACCTCCACGCCGTCGTCGAACCGATGCAGGGCGTCGATCTCGCCGTTGACCGAGCCCTTGGAGAAACGGACCACCGTAGGAGCGTCGTCAACCGCCACTGCCTCACGCAGCTCTTCACGCAGCCGCGTCGAGTCACGTGGTGCGGCGATCTGCAGCCCCGGGACGATCTGCAGGAGGGAGAGGTCCCACATGCCGTGATGGCTGGGGCCGTCCGGACCGGTGACCCCTGCGCGGTCGAGGACCAGGGTGACTCCCGCCTTGTGGAGCGCGACATCCATGAGCAGCTGGTCGAAGGCCCGGTTGAGGAAGGTCGCGTAGAGGGCCACCACCGGGTGCAGCCCCCCATAGGCCAGCCCGGCCGCAGAGGTGACGGCGTGCTGCTCGGCGATGCCGACGTCGAAGACCCGCTCCGGGTGCTTCTGGGCGAAGCTGCGCAGCCCTACGGGGTTGAGCATCGCTCCGGTGAGCGCGACGACGTCGGGACGCTCGTCGGCGATGGCAGTGATCTCCTCCTCGAAGACCGAGGTCCAGGACCGTGCGGCCCCCCGCGAGACAGGCTCGCCGGTCTCCGGGTCGATCACCCCGACGGCATGGAACTGGTCCTTCTCGTCCGCGCGGGCCGGTGCATAGCCGCGACCCTTTTCCGTGAGGGCATGGACGATGACCGGGCCGCCATAGTTCTTGGCGTCCTGGAGAGCCTCCTCCATGGAGCGTTGATCATGGCCGTCCACCGGGCCGATGTATTTCATGCCCAGGTCCTCGAAGAGGCCCTGCGGTGACCAAAAGTCTTTGGCGCCCTTCTTCGCCGCATGCAGGCTGCGGTAGACCATCTGGCTGACCGGCCCCCCATGTTGCAGACGCTGCTTGGTGCCGTCCATCGTCCTCTCGTAGACGTGGTGTGTGCGCAGCTTGTCGAGGAAGCCGCGGCGCAGCCGACCCAGCTGGTCGGCGAGCCCGCCGACTGTCGGAGCGTAGGAGCGACCGTTGTCGTTGACGACGATGATCACTCGACGGTCCTTGTCCGCGGCGATGTTGTTCAGCGCCTCCCAGGCCATGCCGCCGGTCAGCGCTCCGTCCCCGATGACGGCGACGACGGACCGGTCGTCCTCTCCGCTGAGGACCCGGGCCTTGGAGATCCCGTCGGCCCAGGACAGCGACGAGGAGGCGTGGGAGGACTCGACGACGTCGTGGATGGACTCCGCCCGATCGGGGTACCCCGCCAGCCCTCCCTGCTGCCGCAGGGTGGAGAAGTCCTGACGCCCGGTCACCAGCTTGTGGATGTAGGACTGGTGTCCGGTGTCGAAGATGATCGAGTCACGAGGCGAGTCGAAGATGCGATGGATCGCCAGGGTCAGCTCCACCACGCCGAGGTTGGGGCCCAGATGCCCGCCCGTCCTGGAGACGTTGTCGATGAGGAACTGCCGGATCTCCGCGGACAGCCGTTCCAGCTGCTCATCGGACAGCCGGGTCAGATCCTGGGGAGACCTGATGGTCTCCAGAATGGTCTTCACGGACTCGATCCCTCCCATGC
Organism: Nesterenkonia xinjiangensis; assembly: GCF_013410745.1. Taxonomy (NCBI): domain Bacteria; kingdom Bacillati; phylum Actinomycetota; class Actinomycetes; order Micrococcales; family Micrococcaceae; genus Nesterenkonia; species Nesterenkonia xinjiangensis. The sequence goes on from NZ_JACCFY010000001.1 coordinate 3,436,169, forward strand.
GATCAGGCTTCCTGCGATTCTACCGTCCGTCGTCCCGGATCCCGCACCCGCAGGACGCCGACGGCGGGCGGCCCAGAGTCTCCCCTGGCCCGCCCGCCGTCGCTCCGGCGGCTTCCGCCGCCTCGATCAGCCGGTCACTTCACCAGCTGGCGCAGCACGTACTGCAGGATGCCGCCGTTGCGGTAGTAGTCCGCCTCGCCGGGGGTGTCGATCCGGACCACCGCGTCGAAGGACACCTCGGTGCCGTCCTCCTTGGTGGCGGTGACCGTCACGGTCTCCGGGGTGGTGCCCTCGTTCAGCGCCGTGATGCCCGAGATGCCGAAGGTCTCGAAGCCGGTCAGGCCCAGAGTGTCGGCGGTCTCGCCCTCCGGGAACTGCAGCGGGAGCACGCCCATGCCGATGAGGTTCGACCGGTGGATGCGCTCGAAGGACTCGGTGATGACCGCTCGGACCCCGAGCAGCTTGGTGCCCTTGGCCGCCCAGTCACGCGACGAGCCTGAGCCGTACTCCTTGCCGCCGAGCACGACCAGCGGCGTGCCTGCCTCCTGGTAGTTCATCGCGGCGTCGTAGACGTAGGCCTGCGGGGCGCCGTCCTGGGTGAAGTCCCGGGTGAAACCCCCCTCGACGTCGTCGAGGAGCTCGTTCTTGATCCGGATGTTGGCGAAGGTGCCCCGGATCATGACCTCGTGGTTGCCGCGCCGGGAGCCGTAGGAGTTGAAGTTCTTGCGCTCCACGCCGTTCTCCAGCAGATAGCGTCCCGCTGGGGTGTCCGATTTGAAGGACCCTGCGGGGGAGATGTGGTCAGTCGTCACGGAGTCGCCGAGCTTCAGCAGCACCCGGGCGTCGGTGATGTCCTCAACCGGGGAGGCCTCCAGCTGCATGCCGTCGAAGTACGGGGCCTTCCGCACATAGGTGGAGCTCTCGTCCCAGGCGAAGGTCGAGCCCTCCGGGGTGTCCAGCGCCGTCCAGCGGTGGTCACCGTCGAAGACGGTGTCGTACTTCGAGGTGAACATCTGCGTGTCGATGGACTCGTCGATGATCCTCTGGACTTCGACGGGGTCGGGCCAGATGTCGCGCAGGAAGACGTCACCGCCGTCGGCGTCCTGGCCCAGCGGTTCGTTCTCGAAGTCGAAGTCCATCGTGCCGGCCAGCGCGTAGGCGACCACCAGCGGCGGGGAGGCCAGGTAGTTCATCTTCACGTCGGGGTTGATGCGGCCCTCGAAGTTCCGGTTTCCGGAGAGCACCGAGGTCACGGCGAGGTCCTCGTCCTGGACCTTCTGGGAGATCTCCTCCTCCAGGGGACCCGAGTTGCCGATGCAGGTGGTGCAGCCGTAGCCGACCACGAAGAACCCGATCTTCTCCAGGTACTCGATCAGGCCTGACTTCTCGTAGTAGTCGGTAACGACCTTCGATCCCGGGGCGATGGAGGTCTTCACCCAGGGCTTCTGCGTGAGGCCCTTCTCCACCGCGTTGCGCGCCAGCACACCTGCGGCGAGCATGACATTGGGGTTGGAGGTGTTCGTGCAGGACGTGATCGACGCGATGGAGACCGCACCATGGTCCAGGGTGAACTCACGGCCGTCGGGCATCGAGATGCCCACCGGCTTGGACGGGCGGCCCACCACGGGTCCGCTGTCGTCGTGGCGCGGACGGTCCTTGGCGTCCTGCTCCTCGTCGGCGGCGTGCGCCGGAGCGTCGGAGGCCGGGAAGGAGGCCGCGGAGGCGGCGTCGGCGTGGCCGTTGGTGGAGGTGTCGACCGTGTGCTCCACGTAGTTGTGGATGTCCTTGCGGAACTGCTGCTTCGCGTCGGTGAGCTCGATGCGGTCCTGCGGACGCTTCGGTCCCGAGATGGACGGCACCACGGTGGAGAGGTCCAGCTCGAGGTACTCCGAGAAGCGCAGCTCGCGCGACGCGTCGTGCCACATGCCCTGCTCCTTGGCGTAGGCCTCCACGAGGGCGAGCTGCTCCTCGGTGCGGCCGGTCAGGCGCAGGTAGTCGATGGTGACCTCGTCGACAGGGAACATGGCCGCGGTGGAACCGAACTCCGGGGACATGTTGCCGATGGTGGCGCGGTTGGCCAGCGGCACCGCAGCGACGCCCTCGCCGTAGAACTCGACGAACTTCCCGACCACGCCGTGCTCGCGGAGCATCTGGGTGATGGTGAGGACGACGTCGGTGGCCGTCGCGCCGGCCGGGATCTCACCGGAGAGCTTGAAGCCGACCACGCGCGGGATCAGCATGGAGATCGGCTGGCCGAGCATCGCAGCCTCGGCCTCGATGCCGCCCACGCCCCAGCCCAGCACGCCCAGGCCGTTCTCCATCGTGGTGTGCGAATCGGTGCCCACGCAGGTGTCCGGGTAGGCGCGCAGCACGCCGTCGATCTCCCGGGTCATCACCACACGGGCCAGGTTCTCGATGTTGACCTGGTGCACGATGCCCATGCCCGGGGGCACGACCTTGAAGTCGTCGAAGGCCATCTGACCCCAGCGCAGGAACTGATACCGTTCGCCGTTGCGCTGGTACTCGATGTCCATGTTGCGCTCGATCGCGTCCGAATTGCCGAAGGAGTCGATCTGCACGGAGTGGTCGATGACCATCTCGGCCGGCGCCAGCGGGTTGATCTGGTCCGGGTTGCCGCCGAGATCGGCCACAGCCTCGCGCATGGTCGCCAGGTCCACCACGCAGGGCACGCCCGTGAAGTCCTGCATCAGCACCCGGCCTGGGGTGAACTGGATCTCAGTGTTGGGCTGTGCCTTCGCGTCCCACTGCCCGATGGCCGTGATGTGCTCGGCCGTCACATTCGCCCCGTCCTCAGTGCGCAGAAGGTTCTCCAGGAGGACCTTCAGGCTGTAGGGCAGGGAGTCGTACCCCTCCACAGTGTTGAGGCGGAAGATTTCATAGTCGGCGCCGTTGACGTTGAGAACGCCTTTTGCTCCGAAGCTGTCCACAGTGCTCACGCGGGACTCCTCTGTAGTTGCCAGACGGACACGGTCCGGCGGCGCACGGCCCCCGGACTACGGGCGCTGAGGTATCTCACATGGCGGAGTCTCCGGTGCCGGCCTCGGTCGCCCCGTGGACGCAGCGACGCTCAACAGTGAGCACGACGGCGATCTCGGGTCAGTGGTGCGACCGGGCCTGAGCACGCGGTCCCTCCTCCAGCGCTCAGAGCCGTATCGCTGTCCATCCTACTCGGTCGTCATGCGCTGAGGAGACTCGTGTCGGAACGACCGCGCCGTGCACAGTGACGGCACGGGAAGACACGGGGACGACACGGGGACGACACTGACCAGGAGCTGCTCCACCTCCCTGGATCAGCGCTCGAACAGGGCCACCGACTCCATGTGGTGGGTGTTCGGGTAGAGATCGAGGACTTGGAGGTCCGCAAGTCGCCATCCACGGGCCAGGAGGTCCTTCGCGTCGCGAGCGAAGGAGGCAGGTTCGCAGGACACGTAGACGATCTGTCGTGGGCCGGCCACGTCCAATCCGGCGATGACCTTCTTCCCCGCACCGGCACGCGGCGGATCCAGCAGGACCACGTCATGGCCGCAGAGTGAGTCCAGCACACGCTCCACCGCTGCTCGCTCCACGCTCACCTGCGAGGAAGTCGCGAAGAGCTCACGGGCTGAGGCGCTGGAGCCCGGGGCCGCCTCGACGCTGACCACTCGTCCCTCCGCGCCGGTCCGCTCGGCCGCCCAGGCGCTGAAGAGCCCGGCCCCGGCATAGAGGTCGGCCACCGAGCCCCCCGCCCCGAGGGAGACCATCTCGTCGACGGTGCGCACCAGCGCATCGGGCGCGTGCCGGTGGATCTGCCAGAAGCCTTCGGGGCGCAGCGGCACAAAATGGCGTACCTCGCCGGCATCCGTGGTCAGCGGCACCGGAAGCGGCTCCTCGACGGTGCGCCCTCCCAGGACCACCTCATACTCGACCACCGTGGGCACCTGAGGTGCGGCCAGCCGCTCACCCCGAGCCCGCCCGCGGGCACCGTTGCGTGCGCCCTGTCGGGACCCGCGGCCGCCTGCGCTGCTCGGATCCCCGGAGGTGCTGTCTCCGGCGCGCGCGTCGTCTGCCCGGCCCAGGGCCAGCACGATGGTCTGAACGGTCGGCTCGATCTCCGCGATGCGCAGGAGCCGCTCTCGCAGTCCTGCCTCAGCGGCCCGATGCTGCTGGGCGTGGACCACCAGGGCCAGCGGAGCCCGCCCGCCCGGAGCCACGACGTCGACCCGTTCCGCACCGGTGAAGTCTCCGCCGAAGAGTCGGGACTCGTGGATGGCCTCGACGGCCAACGGCATGCCGCGCAGATCGATGAGCTGGTGGCTGCGGTAGGGCTTCATGCTCAGCACGCCGTGATCGTTGATGCCGAAGCTCACCCGGGTGCGCCAGTGCAGGCCGTTGCTGTGCCGCTCTCCGACGTCGGCCACATGGATCTCCCCGTCGGCGGGGCCATGGGCCAGGGCGAGGTCCTGCAGTGCGATGCCCCCGATGCGCTGGAGGGTGTCTCGGAAGACCTGGGCCTTGACCCTCCGCTGGTGCTGATCGGTGATATGTCCGTACTCGGCGCCGCCCACCGGCAGCCGGTCCATCTCATGGGCGCGCAGGGCGTCGGCCAGCTTCCAGATGTGGCGGCGGCGATAGTCCGAGGCCGCGAGCACCTCGATGACGTCTGCGCGCCAGAACTTGGCCTGCGGCCCGGAGTCGGTGACCCGGGCTTGCACGACTTCACCGGGAATGGCGTGCCGGACGAAGATGACGCGGCCCTCGTGGCGGGCCACGCAATGACCACCATGGGCCATCGGGCCCACGTCGAGGGTGAGCACCTGCTGCGAGTTCGTGGTGCGTGCGGTCTGACCGGTCATGGGCTCAGGTCACCGCCCCACCGGTGCGCGGAGCGGGAACCGCCGAGGGGCGGGTGATCATCCAGGCGATCCACAGCGCCAGTGCATAGAGGGGAAGCCCCATCACGAGGCGGGCGGTGCCCAGCGCGACGACGGCGTCGGAGAGGTAGAGCGGGAGCTGGACCATCAGCCGCAGCGCCAGCACCCCGGTGACGATCCACGTGGCCAGGGCGTAGCGCCGTCGGCGTTCGTCGTCCTGCCGCCAGGTGACGCCCTCACCGCGGATGAAGCCGAAGAGGATGCCCAGGAAGGGCCAGCGCACTGCGATCGAGAGGGCGAAGCCTGCGATGTAGGCAGCATTGGTGAGGAATCCCCACAGGTAGAAGTCGCGGGCCTCACCGGTCTGCTGGGCCACGAAGGCACAGAGCACGATGACTGCGAGGCCAGAGAGGGACTGCACCAACGGGCCCCGCTGCATCAGGCGGGCGATGGTGAACAGCACGCCGAGGGCCACCGCCACGAGTGAGGAGCTCAGCAGGTCCTCGGTGATGACGAAGACCGTGAGGAACGCGGCGGCGGGCACCGAGGCCTCCACGAGGCCCCGCACCCCGCCGATGGAGGCCATCACGTCCAGGGAGCCGTCGTCGTGGGTGCGCATCCGGGAGGCGGCCGACTCGGAGAGCCGCTCGCCGAACTCCCCGGCGCCGGGCTCGGTCTCCGCGGGGGTGCCCTGCGGGCCCTCGGCCCGTGGCACGCCCCGGTGCGCCTGATCCGCCTGACGCACGTCGTCGTCCGGCTCACCGGGCGTGTCAGCCCGTGCCGATGAGTCTGTCATCACTGTCGCCTGTGCCTCCCCCTGTGCTGGTCCCCCCGCCGTGCGGGAGACCCCGCCGGCCTGCTCATCACACATCGGGCGTTCTCAGCCCTGGCCCGAGCCGTCCGCCCGTCCTGGACCGCGGGCCGCCCTGTCCTGCTCCTGCGGTCGCACCCCGTTCGCGGCGGGCTGAGCCTCTCCGCCCACTCCGCCGACGGCCGCCGCAGCCGGGTTCGGACCGGGAGCGGCATCCCGTCGCTGCGCCGGGTTCCGCGGAACCACCACACGCTTCGCGCCCTCGGGAGGTCGGAGGGCCAGCAGCTCACGCGGCGGCAGAGGGTCTTCTCCGCGGACGACCACGAGGCGGGAGAAGAGATCCTCCACGCCCTGGGCGGCCTTGGGATCGATGGCACCGCGGCCTCCGACGACTCCCCGGAGGAACCAGCGATTCCCCTCGAACCCGATGAAGCGGGCCACCCGCCAGCCGGAACGGCCGTCCTTGAGGGTGGTGGGCACGCGGGCGGCGATCTCCTTGCCGAAGCGGCCGTCGAGCGCCTTGATGCGGCCCTTCTGCTTGATCACCGAGTCCTGGATCTGCTCACGGACCTCGTCCCAGGTTCCGCCGGACTTGGGCGCGGAGAACGGCTGGATCTGGATGCTGGCCTCGCCGACCGAGATGGTCAGCGCCACCACTCGCTTGGTCTTCTGATCGATGTCGAGCCGGACCTTCTGCTCCTTGCCCGCTGGCACGAGCAGGGCGCCGAAATCGATGTAGCCCTTGGTCGACTTGACCTCGGTGACGTCATAGGGGCCCGCGCCGGCGATGCTCTCGACGGCATCCCCCTCTGCGGCGACGCCCTTGGCAGAAGCCGCTCCCGTCTCCTCGGCCCCGGACCGGGAGGGGCCCGGTTCCGCCGCGGTCTGCGTGCTCTCGTCGGCGGAGGTCTTCGTGGACACATCGGCGACGCCGGCGGCATCGGGGCCGGCAGCGGCCGCCGGATCCTCCTCGCGGAGGGCCTCCTGGATGGTGGCGGGCTTGGGCGCCTGCGCCTCCGTGGACTTCTTCCGTCGTCCGAAGATCATGCTGAAGTTCCTCTATTCCTCGGGAGTCACGTGCCGGTGGAGCCGAAGCCGCCCGCGCCGCGGACACTGTCGTCCAGCTCGTCGACAGGCACGAACTCGGCCTGCGCGACCCGCTGGATGACGAGCTGCGCGATGCGGTCTCCACGACAGAAGCTCACCGGAGTCGAACGGTCGGTGTTCACCAGACACACCTTGAGCTCTCCACGATACCCAGCATCGATGGTTCCCGGCGTGTTGACAAGGGTGATTCCGTGTTTCACGGCGAGACCGCTGCGCGGATGCACCAGGCCGACCCACCCCTGCGGGACGGCCACCGCGACCCCGGTGGGGACCAGACGACGTTCCCCCGGCTCCAGGGTGAAGTCCTCGGCGCTGACGAGGTCCGCTCCGGCATCCCCGGGGTGGGCGTAGTTCGGGAGGGGCAGCCCGTGGTCGAGCTGGCGGATCGGCACTTTCACCCGGTCCGGCACGTCGGTGACCGGGGCGGGCTCGTGAGCGTGCTCATGCGTGGACGTGGTCATCGGTGGTGCTCTCTCCTCGGGTGGGCGGCGACCCCTCGAGTCTACTCACCTCGACTCCCCTCGACACGGCCGGCGGAGCCTCCCCCGCACGGACGGAGCCCGGCCGGCCGGTTCCTCGCCCACCGGCATTCCGTGAGAAGCTTGAGAGCATGACGACCCATTCTCCGAGCTATTCCGAGAAGCTCTGGCCGGCGTGGTGGATCTGGCTCGTCGCGGTCATCATCGGAGCCTCGGTCTCGCTGATCTTCTTCCCGATCAGCATCGGCCTCGGCCTGGTGGTCATGGTGATCGGCATGGCGCTGCTGCTCTTCGCCCTGGTGATCACGACCCCGCGGCTCGAGGTCTCCGACGGGTGGCTCACCGCCGGCCGTGCCCGCATCGACCTGGAGCACGTGGGCATGGTGGTCGGTCACCGCGGCCCGGCCGCCCGCGAGCAGCTCGGTCCCGGCTTCGACGCCCGGTCCTATCAGTGCATCCGCGGGTGGATCGACCCCGTGCTCACCGTGCAGATCATCGATCCGGAGGATGCGACTCCGTATTGGATCGTCTCCACCCGAGACCCGGAGGCCGTGCTGGCCGCGCTCGGTTCCACGGAGCCGATCCGGGAGACCGGGGTCAGCGTGACCGACTGAGCCGATCGTGCACCCCGTGCGTCGGCTGAGACACCACGAGACCAGACTGATGGAGGCCCCGTCCCGGATCATCCGGGACGGGGCCTCCATCAGTCTGCGACCGCTGGCTGCGCCGTGAGGTCAGCTGTCGCAGTCCCTGCAGATGAACATGCCGTTCTCCTCGCGGGAGACCTGGGAACGGTGACGCACCAGGAAGCACTCCCCGCAGGTGAACTCATCGGACTGGGCGGGCAGCACCCGCACCTGCAGCTCCTCGTCCGAGAGGTCCGCGCCGGGGAGCTCGAAGCCCTCAGCGGCCTCGGCCTCATCTTCGTCGACGACGGCAGACTGTCGATTGGTCTGCTGATTCTTCAGTTCCTCGATGGAGTCTTCGTTGACGTCGTCGTCGTTCTTGCGCGGCGCATCGTAGTCGGTTGCCATGAGGGTCGCTCCACACTCCGAGAGTTGAATTCCTGTCGCGCGGCCACCGGCCACCACCAGTGCCTCCGGCGCGATTTGTCGGACAGATTGTGTCGTATCAGTCCCCCTGTGCCAAATCCAGGACGCCATGTTGAGCCGTGGGCGGAAGCGGTCGGACCGCACCGGTGTCCACGGACCTCATCTGGAGTCCAGAGCAGGCACAGGAGCACCCCTAGGAGACACTGTTGAGGCACAAGGTTCAAGTTCTGCTCCATCGGAGTCAGGAGGTCACCGGCGTCCCGCGCTACAGTGACCCCTGGACCACATCCATCAGGACGACGACTGCCGACCACTGGCAGGAGGAAGCATCGATGCAGCAGCTGCGGATCATGGGCGTGACGGAAGAGGACTCCGACGAGACGCTCGTCCTCGCGGACGAGGAGGGCCAGGAATACGCCCTGCCCGTGGACGAGGCGCTGCGCACGGCGGTGGCGCGGCGCTCTACGCGCCCAGCGCACCTCACCACACGAGCCGAGGACGCACGCGCCCCGATGACCGTCCGTGAGGTCCAGGCCCGGCTGCGCGCCGGCGCGACCGTGGAGCAGATGGTCGCTGAATCGGGATTGGACCCCGCCCGGGTGGAGCGCTACGCAGGCCCGGTGCAGGCCGAGCGCGCCTACATCGCCGAGCGCGCCCGGGGCACGCAGATCTCCCCGCCGTCCTCGACGGAGCAGCATCGGATCGCCTTCGGCGACGCCCCGGCCACGCTGCAGGCCATGGTCCTGGTCCGGCTGCGTGCTCTCGAGGTGGACCTCGCCTCACTGGCCTGGGACGCCTGGCGTCGACAGGACGGCAACTGGCAGATCCTGTGCTGGTTCGACGCCGACGACCTCTCCGCCGGCCGTGCCCGCGTCGACGTCGATCCGCCGGCGGAGTGGGTCTTCACCCCCGAGTCACGGCATCTGCGCCCCGTGGGGCCCTGGGCGCAGACCCTGAGCAGCCTTCCTCCGGAGACCGGATCCCGCCGTGGACCTCGCCGGCTGACCGCAGTCGACGCCCCGTTCGACGTGGAGTCCTCCGCCGAGCAGCCCTCGCCCCGGCGCCGCCCCGACCGCGCGGCGGGCCCGGTGCCCGCCGACGAGCAGGACACCTCCCCCATCGATGCCGCCGCCCCGGACCCTGCAACAGCCCGACCGGCAGGCCCCTCCGTCGAGGGAGACGAGCACGAGGACCTGCTGGACGTGCTGCGCGCCCGCCGTGGCCAGCGTCTGGGCGCCGACGAGGACGCCGACGACAAACTGGCCCTGATGCTCACCCGGGACGAGCAGACTGCCGGTCAGGACGCCCCCCGTCTGCGGGCGCTGGAGGACGAGGACGGCGAGGAGCCCTCCCTGACCGAGGCCGAGCGCACTGACGCCTGGGGATTCAGCTACGGCGAGACGGTGGAGGCGCAGACCACCGAGCCTGGCGGTGATGCCGGACCCGCCTCCGGAGCGACCGGCACCCACGACACGGACCAGCCGACGACCGGCGCGGATTCCCGCGGCTCCTCAGAGTCCAGGAGCCCGGACGAGGAGGGCGCCTCCGAAGGGCGCCCGCGACCAAAGCGCACAGGCGCTCGTCGCCCGAACATGCCCCGGTGGGACGACATCCTCTTCGGATCGAAGGGCGACTGAGCTCAGCTCCTGGGTGCGGGCTCAGCCGAAGGGGCGGCCCGTCAGCGAGAGCAGCGGCACCTTGATCTCAGCATCGGTGAGCGACCCGTGCTGGCCGATCATCTGCAGCGGGTCCGTCCCCGTGCGTTCGGTGTGATAGAACGCGAGCGGGCCGTGGACGGCGATGAGCAGGTCCCCGATGCGGGGGCGCACCCGGTCCTCCACGAGGCCGAACCAGCCGGCGTCGATGGCCTCATCCCGGGTGCAGATCCACGCCTGGTCGCCGAAGCGCTCCTCCCAGGCCTCGTGGACCTGTCGGCGCACCGCAGGAGAGGCGTCGTTGTCGAAGTAGACGTGCACGAAGCGTGGTTCGCCGCCGGTGTGCCTCACGCCGCGCAGCAGCGCCTCCTCCTGGCTGAAGTCCAGGCGCCCCTGCGGCGCGATGTCCAGCATCCCGTGATCGGCGGTGAGCACCACGGAGAGCTGATCGCCGAATCGCTGCCCGAGTCGAGTGACGAACTTCTCCGCCTCCGCGTCGAGCGTCTCCAGGGCACGGATCCACTCCGGGGAGTCGACGCCGTAGCGGTGCCCCGTCTTGTCCAGCTCATCCACGTAGAGATACATCAGCAGCGGCTGAGGAGAGCCCTGCCGGGCCGCGGAGGTTTCGGGCCGATGGGCGTGCACCGCGTCGGCCGCCATCCGAAACCGAGCGTCCATCCGGTTCGCGCCGAGGAACTCGCCGCCGGCGAGCACCGCCCGGGTGAGCGGGGAGTCGGCGAACTTCGGTCGGGACACCGTCAGCACCCGGGCACCGCCACGCTCCGCACGGCTCAGCACCGACATATGGGGCTGCCATCGGGCCGGATCCACCGCGGGGTCCCAGCCGCCGAGCATGTTGACCACCCGGTCCAGCCAGGGAGCCAGCACGTCGTAGCCCACCAGGCCGTGGCGTCCGGGAACCTCACCGGTGCCCAACGAAGCGATGGAGGCCGCCGTCGTGGCCGGGGCCGTGGCGTCGTTCACCTGCCCGGTGGCGCTGCGCCGCCAGGCGGAGGCCAGGAAGCGGGCGTGGCCGCTGTGCCGGGCGATGAGCTCATCGCCGAGCCCGTCGACCATGAGTACCACCGCGATGCTCGCCGAGGGCAGCCCCAGCCGCTCGGAGAAGCCGTCCAGCCCCAGGGAGGCGGCGGCAGAGGTCATCACATGGCGGACATGGCCCCCGTCATAGTCGGGGGCGAGTGCGGCCAGCTCACGTGCGCGTGCTGTCATCGGAATGCTCCCCTCCCGTTCAGCGGGCGTGACGAACGCAGGCACGACGCAGGGCACGCACGAAGCTTCGCGCCTCCTCCACGGCGGTGTCGCCCTCGGCGGTGGCCGCGATGCGCAGCACGATGTCCTCCGGGATCACGGTGCCGTCGTCGCCGTGGTCCGCCATGCAGTCCGGATCCCCACAGTGCACCGGAGCCGTCTCGAAGCGTGCCCCGCCGGTCCAGTTCATGTTGAGCGTGACCTCGGCCAGCCCGCGATCGGGGCGGAAGTGCTCGGGCTGGCGGTGCACCTCGGAGAGGATGACTGAACGGATCCGGCTGACCGGGACTACCTCCGTGGAGATCCTCGCCACAGTGTCGGTGCGCCCGGCGGTCGCCGCGTCGTCGGCCTCCAGGTCGTGGTCGTCGAGATGAGCCACGACGATGACGTTCTCGGCCAGCGCCAGCACGGTGATGTGCCGGTGCACCTCCTCCATGTCGAAATGAGTGTCCACATGGACGATCTGATGCGTCGGTTCGCGGCCGTCGAGCGCCTCGGTCACCGTGTGGTGCACCAGTGACGGATAGAAGCCGCCGCGTTCTATCGCCGCGCGCAGCGAGAGCGTCGAAGAGGGCGCGGAGTCGTCAGGGCTGAAGGTCATGGCACCCATGCTAGCTCGGCGCCGATTCGCTAGCCCGGTTCACCTGCTGGATAATGGAGCAGTGCCAGGAAACGCGACTTTTCACCACCGCAACGCAGCCCTGCTGTCCGTGGCCGAGGTTCAGGCCCCGGTTCCGCTCACGTCGAGGGATCTCGACCGCCGCCTGGCTGACGCCCTGAAGCGGCTCAAGCTCCCCCAGGGCCTGCTCCAGCGGGTCGCCGGGGTGAAGACGCGACGCAACTGGGAGCGGGCCGGCGATGTCCGTGCCGGGACGGTCGAGGCCGGGCGCCGGGCGCTGCAGGCCGCGGCGATAGACCCTGCCGACGTCTCGGTGATGATCAACACGTCGGTGACCCGGGAGCATCTCGAGCCCTCCGTCGCCGTCGGCATCCACCATGATCTGGGGCTGCCCAGCTCGGCGATGAACTTCGACATCACCAACGCCTGCCTGGGGTTCGTCAATGCGATGACCCTGGCCAGCTCGCTCATCGACGCCGGGCAGGCGACCTATGTGCTCATCGTCAACGGTGAGGACGCCCGGAAGGTCCAGGACGCCACCGTGGAGCGGATCAGCAGTCTGGAGTCGATGGTCAGCCGGGAGGACTTCATGTCCGAGTTCGCCTCCTTGACCCTGGGCTCGGGTGCCGCGGCCGCGGTCGTCGGCCCGGCGGACGGCCACCCGGAGGGCCACCGGATCGTAGGAGGCGTCACGCGGGCCGCCACCCAGCATCACGGCCTGTGCGTCGGCGACCACCGCGGCATGTACACAGACTCCAGGGGGCTGCTCGACGGAGGTCTGGAGCTCGTCATGGACGCCTGGCAGGACGCGAAGGAGCACTTCGACTGGGAGTCGATGGACGCCTATGTCACCCACCAGGTCTCCTCGCTGCACACCGCCTCGATCATCAAGGCCGCCAAGCTGGACAAGAAACGGGTCCCGGTGACCTATCCGGAGCTGGGCAACGTGGGCCCCGCCTCACTGCCCATCACCCTCTCCCGTGAGGCCCCCCGGCTCTCGCCAGGCTCGAGGGTGCTCTGCATGGGAGTGGGATCCGGGCTCAACACGGCCATGGTGGAGATCGCATGGTGAGTGCACCCCGGCTGAGCTTCCGTTCCCTGCCCGCGGCCCACGCGCAGCTCCCTCCGAGGCGCCTGCCCGGCCTCGACCCAGCCTGGTCGCGGCTAGTGGCAGCGCGGACCACGGACGGAAGCCGCACCTTCCACGTGCTCGACACCGGACCGCTGCTCGCCGAGCGGGGCATCCCCGTCCGCGGCACCATCCTCGCGGTGCACGGCAACCCGACCTGGTCCTATCTATGGCGCGGGCTCCTCGCGGAATCGCTGCGACGCGGCGGCGCCGAGGGAACTGCCGCCGGCTGGCGGGTGATCGCACCGGACCAGCTGGACATGGGCTTCTCCGAGCGCCTGGCCCACCCTCGGGCGCCCCGCCCCCAGCATGTCGGACAGCACGACGACGCCGGCTATCGGCGCCTGGAGCAGCGCCTCGACGACCTCGACGCCCTGATGGACGCGCTCGACGTCGACACCGCCCTGCCGCTGGTCACCCTCGGCCACGACTGGGGCGGCGTGATCTCGCTGGGCTGGGCCATGCGCCACCCGCACGACGTCGACGCCACCGCGACCTTGAACACCGCAGTGGACCATCCGGTGGAGGAGCACATCCCGGCGGCTCTGCGCGCCGCGATGGCGCCCGGGCTGCTCACCGCCTCCACCGTGGAGACCCGCGGCTTCCTCTCCGTGACGCTCTCGCTCGCCGAGCAGGGCCTGGACCCGGAGGTCCGGCGGGCCTATCTCGCCCCGTACCGGACCCGAGACCGTCGCGGCGGCGTCGGCGGCTTTGTCGCCGACATCCCCGCCCGAGCCGAGCACGTCTCCCGGGGCGCTCTCGAGGAGATCTCCTCCGCTCTGGGCGAGTGGACGAAGCCCTCGCTGGTGCTCTGGGGGCCGAAGGACCCGGTGTTCCAGGAACGCCACCTGGCCGATCTGCAGCGTCGACTCCCGCATGCCGACCTGCACCGTTTCGAAGGCTCCGGCCATCTGGTGGCCGAGGATCGGGACATCGCCTCGTCCGTGCTGACCTGGCTGGAGGGCCTCACCTGGACCGACGGGCAGCTCGTCCCGGAGATCGGAGGGCGCCGATCCCCCGAACCTGCCGCCGAGATCGACGGACTGCACGCGCAGCTGGCGGAGATGACCGCCGGCTGGCGTCGGGGATCACCCGCCGTGGTGGACATGACCGGGGAGGAACCGGCGACCCTGAGCTGGCAGGAGCTCTCCGCGCGCATCGACGCACTCGCCCGCGGTCTGAGCGAGCTCGGTGTCGCCCGCGGCGACCGGGTCTCGCTCCTGGTCCCCCCGGGCAATGATCTGACCGTGGTGCTCTACGCCTGTCTGCGCGTCGGCGCGGTGGCCGTCGTCGCGGACGCCGGCCTGGGCGTGCGCGGGATGACGCGGGCGGCCCGCAGCGCCCGTCCGGAATGGATCATCGGTGCCACCCCGGGCCTTGCCCTGGCCCGCGCGTTCGGATGGCCGGGTCGACGCATCAGCGTCCAGGCGCTCTCGAGCCGCCAGGCTCGGCTGCTGGGCACCGTCGCCTCGGTGGAGCGGCTGCTGCGCAGCCATGTGGGACGCACACCTGAGGTCCCCGCTCCTGCTCCGGAGGACGAGGCTGCGGTGCTCTTCACCTCAGGGTCCACCGGCCCCGCCAAAGGCGTGATCTACACCCATGGCCGGCTCGCCGCCCTGGTCGCCCTGCTGCGCCGACAGTTCGACGTCGTCCCCGGCTCCTCGCTGATCGCGGGCTTCGCGCCGTTCGCGCTGCTCGGTCCGGCCATCGGCGCGACCTCGGTGACCCCGGACATGTCGGTGACGAAACCCGCCACGCTGACCGCCGTCGCCGTGGCCGAGGCGGCGCTGGCCGGCGAGGCCACGATGTTCTTCGGCTCCCCCGCGGCGCTGCGCAACGTGGTGGCCACCGGCGCGGACCTCGACCCCGAGCAGCGCGCCGCCCTGCGCCGGATCGCTCTGGTGCTCTCCGCCGGGGCCCCGGTGCACCCGGACCTGCTGGACGCCGTCCAGGAGCTGTTCCCGACTGCGGAGATCCATACTCCCTACGGCATGACTGAAGGGCTGCTGCAGGCAGACATCGATCGTGGCCAGGTGCATGAGGCTATGGCCACCCGGCAGAGCGGTGTATGTGTGGGACGTCCGGTGGCCGGAGTCCACGTGGCTTTGGCTCCCCTGGACGCCGAGGGCCGCCCCGCCGAGGAGCTCGTCGTCCTGCAGGAGCCGCCCCAGCCCGAGGCTGTGGGCGTGCTCGCCGAGGTCGTCGTCTCCGCCGCGCACATGAAGGCCGGCTACGACCGCCTGTGGGACACCGACCGTGCCAGCAGCCGCGACGATGCCGACGGCCTGCTCTGGCACCGGACCAATGACGTCGGACACGTCGATGCCGAGGGCCGGCTGTGGATCGAAGGGCGCCTGCAGCACGTGATCACCGCCCCCGGAGGGCCTGTCGGTCCCGGGTCGGTGGAAACCCCCGTCGACGCTCTCGAGGAGGTCGCCCGCAGCGCGGCCGTCGGCGTAGGGCCCGTCGGCACCCAGTCCGTGGTGGTGATCGTGGAGCCCCAGACAGATCCGGGCGAGCTGTCGACCGGTCGATCCCCACTGGCCACCCCCGAGTTCGCCGCCGCCGTGCGAGGCGCCGCGGGGGACGTCCCCGTCTCCGCCGTGCTGGTGCTCGAGGAGCTTCCCACCGACATCCGCCACAACTCGAAGATCGACCGCACCCGACTCGCCGTCTGGGCCGACCGCGCACTGACCGGAAGGAGGCCCGGCACACCGTGACCGCCGCCACCCGGCTGGAGGACCAGCCCACCATCCCCCGGGAGATTCCTCCCGGTTCGCGGGTGCTGCTGACCGGCGCCTCAGGCCTGTTGGGTCGCAGCCTGGCCCGCCGCCTGGCCGAGACCGGCTACGTGGTCACCACGCTGCAGCGCGGCCCGTCCCAGCTCGAGGGCGTCCGGGATGTCCGCGGATCGCTGACCGATCGGGCCGTCGTGGCCGAGGCCATGGCAGACCAGGACGCCGTGGTCCATATGGCCGCGAAGGTCTCGGTCTCCGGCCGTCAGCAGGACTTCGTGGACGTGAACATCCATGGCACGGAGAACGTCCTCGACGCGGCCGAGGCCGCCGGGGTGGAACACGTGCTGCACGTGTCCTCCCCCTCGGTGGCCCACTCCGGCGCCTCTCTGGTCGGCGCGGGTGCAGGTGACCCGGACCCCGAGGCGGCCGAGGGACACTATGCCCGCACCAAGGCGGAGGCCGAGCTGCTCGTGCAGGCCCGGGCCGCCGCCGGGATGAAGGTGCTGGTCATCCGCCCTCACCTGATCTGGGGGCCCGGGGACGGTCAGCTGACGCGCCGCATCGTGGACCGTGCCCGCTCCGGACGGCTGCCGCTGATCGGCTCCGGGGCTGCCCTAGTGGACACCCTGTACATCGACAACGCCGTGGACGCCTTCGCGGCCGGGCTGCGTCGGCTGCCCGCCATCCATGGGAAGCGCCTGGTGCTCACCAACGGCGAGCCCCGACCGATCGGAGAACTGATCATGGGCATCGCGGCCGCCGGTGGGGCTCGACGTCCCCGGCTGCGCATCGCTCCAGGCGCGGCCAAGGCCGCCGGACGCGCCGTGGAGACGCTCTGGGGGCTGGCCGAGCGCGCCTTCGGCGACTTCGAGGACGAACCGCCGATGACGAGATTCCTGGCCGAGCAGCTCTCGACCGCCCACTGGTTCGACCAGCGCGAGACCCGAGAGGCGTTGGACTGGGCCCCAGCGGTCAGCATCGACGAGGGACTGGCCCGCCTCGCAGAGCATGTGCGTCGCACCGGCGGTGTCTGAGGCTCAGCGCGCGGCGACCTCCATCCGCAGGGCGGAGACGAGGTCTCGGTAGATCTCCGAGCTGCCCAGCAGCTCCGCGTGGGTGCCGGCGGCCACGATCTCACCGGCATCCATGACCAGGATCCGGTCGGCGTCGACCACTGTGGACAGTCGATGCGCGATCGTCACCACCGCCGCATCTCGTGCATGCTCGGCGATCGTGGCCTGGATGGCGGCCTCGGTGATGCCGTCCACCTGGGCGGTGGCCTCGTCGAGCAGGAGCACGGCGGGACGGGCGAGGAGCGCGCGTGCCAGGGCGATCCGCTGACGCTGTCCGCCGGAGACGTTGGTGTCGGTCAACGGAGTGTCCAGGCCTTGCGCGAGCCGGTCCGCCAGGTCCCCCAGATGCAGCCGCTGCAGCACGGCCTGAAGCTGATCCTCACCCGTCTGCGGGGCCGAGAACAGCAGGTTCTCCCGGACCGTGCCCGGTACGACCGGCGTCTCCTGCTCCACGTAGGCGAAGGCCGCGCGCACCTGGGCGTGGCTGAGCTCCGCGTAGGGGCGCCCGCCCAGCCGGATCAGTCCGGACTCCGGCTCCAGGAAGCGCATCATCAGCGAGAGCAGGGTCGTCTTCCCTCCACCGGATGCCCCCACCAGCGCCAGATGCCCACGCGCGGGCACCTCGATGCTGACCCCCTTGACTGCGGCCGGGGCATCCGCCCCGTAGCGGGCGGTCACCCGGTCCAGCTCCACCACCGGAGACTCCGCCAGCCCGTCCTCCGGCGGCTCCCTCCTGTCCAGCACCCCGGAGGCGACGGTCGACATGCGCCGCACGGCCGTCTCGACGTCCTCATGCTCCTCCCCCAGGACACGCACGTCGGCCCGCGGGTCCTCCACGGGCATGGCCTCCACCTGGCTGATGCGGCCGGCCGCAGCCAGGCCTGACTGCAGCGTGGTCAGGTTCTGGGTGAGCTCCATCAGGGGCCCGGTGAGTCCCCAGACGTAGAGCAGGAAGGCCACCATCGTGGAGACGCCCATCTCTCCGTCGGCCACCCTCCACGCCCCGAAGGCCAGCACCATGATCACTGCCCCGTCCAGGCCGACGCCGGCCACGGTCCACGCCCCAGCCTGGATGCGCACCGAGCGCAGGCTGTACCGCCTGGAATCGCCGACATGCCGCATGAGCGCGTCGAAGCGTCGCGGCTCGGCCCCAGAAGACTTCACGGTCTTGATCGCTCGCACGGTCCCCTCCAGCTCGGACCCGAGATCCCCCAGGGCGGCCTGCGCCTTCTCCTCCACCGTGGCGATCCGGGGCATCAGCACCGCGAAGATCGCCAGCACCAGGATGACGGAGCCCAGCGTCAGCCCCAGCAGAGGCAGGTCGAGGCGGGCCATCAGCACCAGGGATCCGATGATCATCATGGTGCCGTTGATCAGCCCGATGATCGCTGTGGAGGCCGCCTGGTTCAGCAGCACCGTGTCCGAGGTGACCCGGGTGACCAGTTCGCCTGGACCGCGCCGCAGCAGTTCGAAGACGCGGGCACCCAGGTAGCGCAGGATCATGCGTCGCCGGGCGTCATGGACGATGTCCTCGGCCAGGCGCCCCAGCAGGACCCATTGGACCCAGCCCAACCCCGCACCGAGGATCAGCAGTCCCACCAGCACCAGCACGGGATCACGCAGCGAGGCACCTTCAGTCAGGCTGTCCAGCACCCATTTGGTGACCATGGGGCTGGCCAGACCCATGGCGGAGACCGCCAGGGAGAGCAGGAGCCCAAGTCCGAGCACCGGCAGATGAGGTCGGGCGAAGGACCACAGGACCCGCAGTCGAGTCGAGGAGGAGGCCGACGTGACCTCGGTTGATGATTCAATCATGACACCTAGTGAGACATATTTGTCCCGTATTGGTCAAGTGGTGGCACTCTACAGGCCATGAAAGTCCGGTAGGCTGATGGCATGAGCGATCAGAACACCGCGGCACCCTCCGAGCCCAGCAGCACCGCCGCCAGGACGCGCCAGGCGATCCTGCTGGCCGCCGTGGAGGTCCTCTCCGTCAATCCCGGCGCCGCACTCGGTGAGGTGGCCACCCGGGCCGGGGTCTCGCGCAGCACCTTGCACCGGCACTTCGCCGATCGCGCCGCACTGCGTCAGGGCGTGGACTCGCTGGCGGAGGACCAGTGGAAGCTGGCAGTCCACAGCGCCCGCCTGGCGGACGGCACCGGTTTTGAGGCCTTTCGCCGCCTGTGCGGTGAGCTCATCAGCCGAATCGACACGCTGGCCTGGTGGATGGCCTGTGAGAGCGCGGGTTCTGAGGGCGAGGGTTCCGAAGGCGAGGAGTGGTCACAGGAGGACGCACTGATCGCGGAGGCGCTGACACGCGGCAAGCAGGACGGCAGCGTGGACCCGGCACTCAGCGTGGAATGGGTCAGCAACCTCACCTGGGCCACGCTCTATGCGATCCGTTTCGTCCCCGCCCAGGGCGGCCTGAGCCCTTTCGAGGCCCGTCAGCAGGGCCTGCGAACTCTCCTGAAGGCGGTGGCAGCCGATCCCGCCGCTTCCTGAGCCCGGCGCTCTCCGGCCCCTTCCCCCACACGATTCGTCACGGCTCACCAGCGGCTGATCGCCCGGCGCGCCGAATCGGTGCGCTGCTCCGGGTTCGCGATGTCGACGGCGGCGTGCAGGATCCGCACGCCCTCCTGGGCCGCGAGCAACGGAGACAGCTCCAAGGAGGCCACCTGGGGGTGGTTGTCCTTGAGCAGGGCCACCCGCTGCACGACCTCCTCGACGGCGGCGATGTCGACCACGGGCAGCCCGCGGTGTCCCAGCAGCTTCCGCGCGGCGCGGGGCCCACGGACCAGCTGGCGGATGTCCTGGTCGGTCAGCGGAGGCACGGCATGGGCCCAGTCGTCGAGCAGGTCGACGGCATCGCCGGAAATGCCGAAGGACACCACCGGGCCCATGAGCGGGTCCTCGATGGCACGGACCATGCAGCCCTGACCGATAGGGGCCATCGTTTGGATTTCCAGACCGGGGGCACCGTAGTGGGCCAGCTGGTGCCGCATCTCTGCCACAGTGTGCCGCAGCATCGTCGCATCGCTGATGTTGAGCCGCACCCCGCCGAGGTCCAGGCGGTGGCGCAGGTGACCGCTCGTGGCCTTCACCGCCACGGGCCAGCCGAGGCGCTCGGCGGCCTCAACCGCCTGATCTTCGGTGTCGAAGGGCACCGACTCCATGGCCTCGAGCCCGTAGACCTCCAGCAGCTGCGCGGCCCTCCCTGGGTCCAGCCGGCACAGATCAGCGCCGTCGACAGACTCCCCCAACCAGCGTTCCAGCAGCTCGTCACCGGTCCGCTGAGCCTGGGTGCCCTCCAGGTCAGGCGGGACCCGGTGCTCTCCGACGCCCTGTCGACGCCAGCGCTGGTAGGTGACGATCTTCCCCAGTGCAGCCATCGATCGTGCCGGGGAGGAGAACACCGGCACGCCCTGCTGCAGGGATCCGGTCGCCAGCACCGGCGCGGCGGCGGCCACATGGTTCAGCGGCACATCGGGCTCCAGGATCCCGATGAGGGACACGACGACCGGCTTCGGATGCTGCAGGGCGGTCTCCAGGATGGTGCGGGAGTGGTCATGGTGCTCTCCGGTGATGCTCGGCTGCAGACAGACGGCGACAGCGTCGACCTCCTCAGCGCCGAGCATCGTGTCGAGGACCTCGGCCAGGGCGGCGGCGGCTTCCCTCTGGGTCCCCTCGAGATCCAGGGTTCCGTCGAGGTGCGCCGCCTCCAGCCCGTGGGCCTCCGCCGCGTCGGCGAGGACCCGGCTCATCGAGGGCGAGTTGGACAGGATCCCCACCCGTCCACCGGCAGGCAGCGGCTGGGTGGCGAGGACCTGCAGCACGTCCATCAGGGAGTCGTGGTTGCCACAGCGGATCACCCCGGAGTTCTCCAGCATGGCGTCCAGCGCGCCCTGCGGTGCACTGGTGGTGCGGACGTCATGCCCAGGGGGCAGCCGGCGGCCCGTCACGTCGGAGGTCGCCACCACCACCGGCTTCGTCAGGGAGAGCCGACGGGCGATGCGAGAGAACTTCCGCGGGTTCCCGAAGCTCTCCAGGGAGATGCCGACCGCCCGGGTGGCCTCATCGTCCTCCAGACGCTGCATCGCGTCATTGCCGGAGAGGTCGGCGCGATTGCCTGCGGAGATCACAGCGGAGAGCCCGATCTGCCGACGATGCGCGGCGGCGTAGAGGGAGACTCCGATGGAGGCTGACTGGCTGAAGAGCCCCACTCCCCCGCGCAGCGGCATCTGGGGGGACAGCGAGGCGTTGAGGGCCACGTCGGGGGCGGTGTTGATCAGACCCACCGAGGCCGGGCCGATGACTCGCATACCCCACTGTCGGGCGAGACGCACCAGCTCACGCTGATCCAGCCCCAGGCCTTCGGTCCGGTCGAGCCCGGAGGTGACCACGAGCAGTCCCTTGACCCCGTGGCGGCCGCAGTCGATGACGACCTCGGCCAGACGCTCGGGCGGCACGGCGACCACCGCCAGGTCGACGTCCTGCTTGATATGGGCCAGCGAAACGTAGGCCTCGGTGCCCCCGACCTCGAAGGCCTCGGGATTCACGGAGTGCACGCCTCCCGTGAACCGGCCCTCCACGAGGTTCTGCAGCAGGTGGTACCCCACCGAGCCGTATTCGCGGGAGGCTCCGATCACCGCCACCTGCTTCGGAGCGAGCAGCTCGGCGACGCTGCGCGACTCCGCCCGATGCTCCCGGGCCTCCATGACCGCACGGGAGCGTTCGGTGGGATCGATGGAGAACTCCAGCAGCACGACACCGTCCTCGAACCGACGCTGGACCTCATAGCCGGCCTCGGAGAAGACGGTGAGCATCTTGCGGTTCTGCGGCAGCACCTCGGCGGAGAACCGCCTCAGCCCTCGCTCGCGGCCCGCGGCGGCCAGGTGCTCCAGCAGGATGGATCCGAGTCCTCGGCCCTGATGGGCGTCGGAGATGTTGAACGAGACCTCGGCCTCGGCCGAGCCGTCGATCCGGTCGTAGCCGCCGAGTCCGATGATCTCCTGCTCGCCGGAGGGGCTCGCCAGCAGGACCACCATGGCCACCCGGTCCACATGGTCCACCTGAGTGAACCGTAGGAGCTCCTTCTGGGTGAGCGTGGACTTGTAGGTGAAGTAGCGCAGATAGATGGAGGACTCGGACTGCGCGGCGTGCATGCGCTGGAGCCGCTCGGCGTCGTCGGTGCTGATCGGGCGCAGGTGGGCGGCCGCGCCGTCGCGCAGCACGACATCAGCCTCCCAGTGGGCCGGATATCCGCGGGATTCAGCTGGCTCACCCATAGGATCAAGACTACGAGAAGATCTCAGGGACTGACACCGACAGCATCTGCTGAGACCACCAGACCGATCGACGAAGGACACCTCCAGCCCCCATGGCCCGCCGTTCGACTTCCCGCTCCCCGCGCTCCGGCTCCGAGCAGCCCCCGGTGACACCGGAGGATCAGATCGTCGACATCGACGTCTCGGCGGAGATGGAGACCTCGTTTCTGGAGTACGCCTATTCGGTGATCTACTCCCGCGCCCTGCCGGACGCCCGGGACGGCCTGAAGCCGGTGCAGCGGCGGATCCTGTACATGATGTCCCAGATGGGACTGCGCCCCGAGAAGGGGCATGTGAAGTCGGCCCGCGTGGTCGGCGAGGTGATGGGGAAGCTGCACCCGCACGGCGACGCGGCGATCTATGACGCGCTGGTGCGCATGGCACAGTCCTTCTCGCTGCGCCTGCCCCTGGTGGACGGGCATGGCAACTTCGGCTCGCTCGACGACGGACCGGCCGCTCCGCGCTACACGGAGGCGCGCATGACGGCGGCGTCGGTGTCGATGACCACCGACCTCGACGAGGACGTCGTCGACTTCGAGCCGAACTACGACAATCAGCTCACCCAGCCGTCAGTGCTGCCCAGCGCGTTCCCGAACCTGCTGGTCAACGGCGCCTCCGGCATCGCGGTGGGCATGGCCACCAACATGGCCCCGCACAATCTGGGCGAGGTGGTCGCCGGAGCCCGGCACCTGATCGAGTACCCCGAGGCCACGCTCGAGGACCTGATGGTCCACATCCCCGGGCCGGACCTGCCTTCTGGCGGACGGATCGTGGGGCTGGACGGCATCCGTGATGCCTACCGGACCGGCCGCGGATCGTTCAAGACCCGAGCCACGGTCTCCATCGAGCAGGTCTCCGCACGGAAGACCGGGATCGTGGTCACCGAGCTGCCGTACATGGTCGGCCCGGAGAAGGTCATCGAGAAGATCAAGGACGCGGTGCAGTCGAAGAAGCTGGCCGGCATCTCCGACGTCCTCGACCTCACGGACCGCAAGCACGGGCTCCGGATGATCATCGAGCTCAAAGCCGGGTTCAACCCCCAGGCGGTCCTCGCCCAGCTCTACAAGCTCACTCCGCTGGAGGACTCCTTCGGGATCAACAATGTCGCTCTGGTGGAGGGCCAGCCGCGGACGCTGGGGCTCGTGGAGATGCTGCAGGTCTACGTGGGCCACCGGATCTCCGTGGTGCGTCGCCGCACCGCCTACCGGCTGAAGAAGCGTCAGGACCGGCTGCACCTGGTCGAGGGGCTGCTGATCGCGATCCTCGACATCGACGAGGTCATCCAGATCATCCGCGCGGCTGAGGACACCGCCACCGCGCGGGAGCGGCTGATGACGATCTTCGACCTGACCCACCTCCAGGCCGAGCACATCCTGGAGCTGCGGCTTCGTCAGCTGACCCGCTACTCCGCGCTGGAGCTGGAGCAGGAGAAGCAGCGCCTAGAGGAGGAGATCTCCGAGCTGCAGGCCATCCTGGACTCGGAGCTGCGGCTTCGTGAGGTGGTCTCCGACGAGCTGGAGCAGGTCGCCCTCGCCCATGGGGATGACCGGCGCACCCAGCTGGTCGAGTCGGAGACGCTGGCCGCACCGGCACCGGCGAAGGCTGCCTCCTCTGACGAGACCGCCTCTGCCCTGCAGATCGCCGACAGCCCATGCTGGGCCCTGCTGTCCACCTCGGGTCAGCTGGCCCGGACCACGGACCGTTCCGGGCTGGTCCACCCGACCCGGCGCGGCCGGCACGACGCCCTGATCTCGATGGTGCCGGTCTCCGCACGTGGAGAGATCGGCGCGGTCACCTCGCTGGGCAGGATGATCCGCGTTCCAGTGGTGGACATGCCTGCTGTGGAGGTCGCCGCCGGGAAAGTGAATCTGAATCACGGGGCCAAGGTCAAGGACTTCCTCTCCCTGGAGCGCAAGGAGGAGCTGGTGTCTTTCGTCCCACTGGACGCTGTGATCGCCCTGGGCACCGGCGCAGGCCGCGTGAAGCGGGTCAATCCGGACTACCCGCTCAACCGTGATGAGTGGGAGGTCATCTCACTGAAGGGCCGCGACCGCGTGATCGGAGCGCAGGTGGCCGCCGAGGAGCGCGACCAGCTGGTCTTCGTCACCGCCGGCGCCCAGCTGCTGCGCTTCGACGCCGCACTGGTGCGCCCGCAGGGGCGCACGGCCGCCGGCATGGCCGGGATCAAGATCGCCGACGGCGACGAGGCCATCAGCTTCACCGTGGTGCCGGCCGCCGGGCTCGGCGACGCGCAGGGTGGCACGGCCGAGGAGCTTGCCGGCTGGACGCCGGTGGTGGTCACAGTCGCCGCAGGTGACGAGCCGCTGGAAGGCTTCGAAGCCGGCAGCGTGAAGGTGACCGAGTTCTCCGAGTTCCCGGTCAAGGGCCGCTCCACCGCCGGGGTGCGCGCTCACCGGTTCCTCCGTGGGGAGGACCGGCTGCGGCTGGCCTGGGCAGGAATGGGCCCCGCCCTGGGTGCGGCCAGGAACGGCTCCGCCCGCGTGCTTCCCGCGGAGATGGCCCGCCGCGACGGGTCGGGAGTCCCGCTGGACCAGACCGTGGAGGCGGTGGCCTCGAGTCCGGAGGCGCTCACCCGCGTGGCCGGGGCACGGATCGCCGCAGCCGGGGAGGCCGACGGTGCGGGCGACGAGGCCTGATGCTCAAGGCTCGACGTACCCGGCAGATGTGTCTCAGGATATGACACAGGCTTACTACAGGTTGTAGAAATCAGCTGCCCACCAGGAGTATTGTGGAGAAGCACCACGGATTCCGGGACCTGCCCACAGGCTCGGGCACGTCCATGACAGTCCACCCATCGGCAAGGAGATCCACCGCATGGCCACCCTCGGCGACCTTGAGCGTTCCGTCATGAGCCTGCTCTGGGACAGCAACGAGTCCCTGAGCGCCAATGACGTGCGTGATCGTCTGGACGAGGACCTGGCGGTCACCACCGTGCTGACAGTCCTCTCCCGCCTCGAGAAGAAGTGCCTGGTCACCCGGGAGCGCTCCAGCCGGCCCCACCGCTACTCCGCCGCCGCGAGCCGTGAGGAGCACACCGTGGAGATGCTGAACGAGGTCCTGGGCACCGCCTCTGACCGAGAAGCCGTCCTGGCCCGATTCATCGGCGGGGTCTCGGACTCCGAGGCCGCCGCCCTCCGGCGCATCCTGAAGTCTTCCTGACCGCCGTTCGCCGACCCTGAGCCGACGGGCCCATAGACTGACATCGTGACCTCGTTGGCCCTCTTCCTCGCCGTCCTGGCGTTCCTGCTGGCCGTGCCGATCCCACGGATGCTCAGCCGCGCCGGATTCCGCGCGCGCTCCCCCTGGACCGCCATGCTGCTGTGGCAGGCGATCGCGCTGGCCGGAGGGCTCGCCCTGATCGGAGCGCCGCTGGTCTACGGCCTCAGCCCGTTCGGGGACTCCCTCCATGAGGCCGCCGCGGAAGTGCTGCGCCTGTTGTTCGCGGCAGATTTCAGCGCGTTGGAGGATCTGCATGTCCTCCCCCTCCATGTCTTCGCGCTGTGCCTGGGGGTCATGCTCGGCGCGCATCTGCTGCTCACCCTGCTTCGCACCTACATCCGCGTGCTGGGATCTCGGCGCAGGCATCGGGACCTGGTCAGACTGCTGTCCACCCCCTTCGACAGCAGCACACCGGCCCAGGCCGGGCCGTCGATGTCCGGAGCCGCCCTGGACGAGGCCCACGTCATCGACCATGATGCCCCGCTGGCCTACTGCCTGCCCGGGCGCACGAACGCCACCTCGGTGACGGTGCTCTCCCGCGGCCTGCTGGAGCAGCTCTCCCGCGCGGAACTCGCTGCCGTGGTGGCCCATGAACGCACCCACCTGCAGCAACGCCATCACCTGCTGACCATGGCCTTCGACGCCTGGTACCGCGCACTGCCCTGGCTGCCGACGACCCGCTACGGGCGGGAAGCGGTGCTGGAGCTCACCGAGATGCTCGCCGATGACGGCGCCCTGCAGGAGCACTCCCGTGAGGATCTCCTGCGCTCTCTGGCCCTGAGCACCCCCGACGCCGCGTCCACTGAGGCTGCGCCCGCTCCTGAAGGAGCAGCTGCCCCGCCGGTGGACGCGGCCCGCGGAGCGACGGCGGGCGCCGGCGGCGCGGTGATCACCACCGCACGGCTCCGGCGGCTGTTGGTCCCGCCCCCGGCGCTGCCGCGTGCCGCCCAGATCGTCGTCGTGGCCACGGCCGCAGCTCTGCTCACCGTTCCGACGGCCCTGCTGCTGATCCTCTGATCCGGCGTCGGGCAGGCCGCAGCGGCTTCAGCGGGAGCCGAGACGTTCCTCGACCCACGCGTCCTCGACGTCCTCGTCACTGGCCCTTCCGGCGCGCAGGCGGCGGATCCGCCGCGCCTCGCGCAGGCGATCCTGCTTCGAGACTCCAGCCGAGGCCACCCCGGCGGCGCGCTCCCGTCCTCCCTCCTCCTCGGCGATGAGGTCCAGATCTCGGTTCCTGGCCGTCAGCCTCGCCGCGTATCCCCAGCCGATGAATCCCAGCAGCCCGAAGGCGTACCACTGCATGGAGTAGGACAGATGCGGGCCCTCGTCGAGCTGAGGCCTCGCCAGGGGGCGAGGCTGCTCGGCGGGAGCTGGATCCTCCTCGGCCATGAGCCCGTAGGCCCCGGTGACGATCTCTCGGCCCAACTGCTGCTCATAGTCGACCAGGTCCAGGGAGGCCAGCTGCCCCTCGGGGGCCCCTCGATCGATCTCCGGCTCCGCAGGTTTGAGCCGCACGGTCAGCTCGATCTCACCGCGCGGCGGCTCCGGCATATAGGCCGGCAGGGAGGCGTCAGTGCTGTCCGTGGGGAGCCAGCCGCGGCTGATCACGACGACGTCGCCGCCGTCGATCTGAAACGGCATCACCTGTTCATAGCCCACGGCCCCACTGTGGCCGCGGTTGCGGACCAGCCGAACATCTTCGGACAGGTACTGCCCGCGCATCGTGGTGACGGTCCATTCATCGTCGGCGTGGGGCTGGTGGAACGTCTCCCGGACCTCCGCATACGGGGTCGGCTCCTCGTCGTAGTTGGACACGACACGGTTGATGTCCTGCATGGCCTGCTCACGGCGGTCGAGCTGCCACTGGCCGAGGAAGACACACGCCACGGCGAAACCCACACAGACGGCCAGCCAGCCCAACCAGGTGGGGCTGAGCAGGAAGCGGTAGCGGGTCATCCGGAGCCCTCCTGGACGTCACCTGGGCCGCGCTCTCCGGAGCGGCCACCTGCAGGATGGGAAGGCAGCGGTTCGGTGCTGCGCCAGAAGAGCCGCTGCGCGAGGAAGTTCTCCAGCCACGGGCGATGCTCATCACAGGCGAGCCAGATCTTTCGGCGATCGGGCGCATGGATCTTCGGGTTGTTCCACAGGATCTGCCAGCACGCCTCGGAGCGGCAGCCTCTGCGGGAGCACTGGGGGGTCTCCGGACCGGCGTCCTGGCCGTCCGGTCCGCCCAGCGAGCTAAGGACGTCCATCGTCTCCATCATCTCGCACGACTTCACCTTCGATGATCTGCACCGGCCCGTGGTCGTCGCCCTCCGGCCGGGGGTCGCCGGCGGCGTCGGCGGCATCTTCGCTCTCCGAAGACGGCACGCTGCCCAGCTGCGCAGTGCCGGAGGGCAGCTGCGGCGTCGCGGACACCCCTTCGGCGTCACGGGAGCGGAAGTAGCGGTCAGTGCCGGCATTGGCCACGGTGACCGCGACGTAGGGCAGCACCACGGCCAGCGCGAGGAACACCCAGGTCATCCAGTTCTGCACGACCACGGCCAGCACGAAGCACACAGCGCGGATGCCCATGGAGACGGCGTAGCGCACCATGCGGCCGTGCTGCTCCTCGCTGTGGCGCTGGGGAGCGTCCGTGATGGAGTGGACCTGTTCGTTCACCGCTCCATTGTAGTGCTCCGACCTGGAAGCATACCGGCGATGTGACGAGACGGTCACCGGGTCGCTGACATAGGCTGGTGGGCAGTTCTGACCATCGTGACGAGTGGAGACCCATGAGCGGACGCAGCGTACTGATCACCGGCGGGAACCGAGGCATCGGCCGCGCCATCGCCGAGAAGTTCATCGCGGATGGAGACAAGGTGGCGGTGACCACCCGCAACGGTGACGCCCCGGAGGGCGCGCTGGGCGTGGCCGCCGACGTGACCGATGCCGCCTCGATCGATGAGGCCTTCACCACGGTGGAGAAGGAGCACGGCCCGGTGGAGGTGCTCGTCGCCAACGCCGGCATCACCCGGGATACGCTGCTGCTGCGCATGTCCGAGGACGACTTCACCGACGTCGTCGACACCAACCTCACCGGCGCCTTCCGCGTGCTCAAGCGGGCCTCCAAGGGCATGCTGAAGATGCGCAGGGGCCGCGTGGTGCTGATCTCCTCGGTGGTGGGCCTCTATGGCTCCCCGGGCCAGATCAACTACTCCTCGTCCAAGGCGGGCCTGGTGGGCATGGCCCGTTCCCTGACCCGCGAGCTCGGCGGACGAGGGATCACCGCCAACGTGGTGGCGCCCGGCTTCGTCCGGTCGGACATGACCGACGCGCTGGACGAGGACACCCAGAAGAAGTACCTGGCGAGCATCCCGGCGGGCCGCTTCGCCGAGACCGACGAGGTCGCACAGGTGGTCCGCTGGCTCTCCTCCGACGAGGCCGCCTACATCTCCGGCGCCGTCATTCCCGTCGACGGCGGCCTGGGAATGGGCCACTGAGTCATTCGCCCCCCTCTCCGACATCCAGCACAGAAGGAAACTCACAGACATGACTGACACCCAGGACCTCGCCGGGACCGGCGCCGTCATCACCGGGTCCTCCCGCGGCATCGGTGCCGCCACCGCCCAGCTGATCGCCGCTCGGGGCGCCGGCGTCGTGGTCAACTATCGCCAGAAGGCCCCGCGCGCCCAGAAGGTCGTCAAGGGCATCGAGGAGGCGGGCGGCCGCGCCGTCGCCGTCGGCGCCGACCTCACCGAGGCCGCCGGGGCCCAGGCTCTGGTCGACGCCGCGGTCTCCACCTTCGGCTCCCTGGACCTGCTCATCCTCAACGCCTCCGGCGGCATGGAGGCCGGCCGGGGCGAGGACTATGCGCTGACGCTCAACCGCGACGCCCAGGTGCAGATGCTGCGCACCGCCATGGCGGTGATGCCGCGCGGCTCTCAGGTCGTCTTCGTCACCAGCCACCAGGCGCACTTCATCAATGCGACCGCGACCATGGACGCCTACGAACCGGTGGCACGCTCCAAGCGTGCCGGTGAAGACGCGCTGATCGCCATGATTCCGGAGCTGGAGGAGAAGGGCATCACTCTGACCGTCGTCTCCGGCGACATGATCGAGGGGACCATCACCGCCACGCTGCTCGAACGCGCCGAGCCCGGGGCCATCGACGCCCGCCGCGAAGCCGCAGGCCGGCTCTACTCGGTGGAGGAGTTCGCCGTCGAGATCGCCTCCCAGGTGAATCGAGACGGCCTGGCGCAGGGGCATGTGGAGCTCGTCGGCGGCGCCCAGGACTTCCTGGACCGACAGCGCTGAGCCCACGCGCCCGGGCCCTGGGGCCTGGGCGCGCCGAGGCTCAGGCCACCTCAGGCGAGGCTGACGAGGTCCTGATAGTCCGCGGTGTAGAGGTCCTCCACGCCGTCGGGCAGCAGCACCACCCGTTCGGGAGCCAGCGCCTCCACCGCGCCCTCATCGTGGGTGACCAGCACGACGGCGCCCTCATACGTGCGCAGCGCGGCCAGGATCTCCTCGCGGGAGGCCGGGTCGAGGTTGTTGGTGGGCTCGTCGAGCAGCAGCACGTTGGCGCTCGAGGCGACCAATGTGGCCAGGGCGAGGCGTGTCTTCTCCCCGCCCGAGAGCACCTCCGCCGGCTTGTGGACGTCGTCGCCGGTGAACAGGAAGGAGCCCAGGATCCGTCGCTGCTCGGTGTCAGCGAGCTCCGGGGCCGCAGTCTTCATGTTCGCCAGCACGGTGCGCTCGGTGTCCAAGGTGTCGTGCTCCTGGGCGTAGTACCCCAGCTTGAGTCCGTGGCCGGGGATGACCGCCCCGGAGTCCGGCTGAGCGACTCCGGCCAGCATGCGCAGCAGAGTGGTCTTGCCGGCACCGTTGTAGCCGAGGATCACCACGCGGGACCCGCGGTCGATGGCCAGGTCCACGCCGGTGAAGATCTCCAGGGAGCCGTATGACTTCGAGAGACCCTCGGCGAACAGTGGAGTCTTGCCGCAGGAAGCCGGCCGTGGGAAGCGAATGTTGGCGACCCGGTCGGCCTGCCGTTCACCCTCGACGCCGGCCATCATGCGGTCGGCGCGCTTGAGCATGTTCTGGGCGGCCACGGCCTTCGAGGCCTTGGCCCGCATCTTCTCGGCCTGGGACCGCAGGGCTGTCGCCTTCTTGTCCGCATTGGCGAACTCCCGTTTGCGCCGTGCCTCGTCCTGCTCCCGCTGGGTGAGGTAGTTCCTCCACCCCATGTTGTAGACGTCGACCACGCAGCGGTTGGCGTCCAGGTAGAGGACCTTGTTGACGGTGCGCTCCATGAGCTCCACATCGTGAGAGATCACGATGAACCCGCCGGAGAAGTGCTGCAGGTAGTCACGCAGCCAGACGATGGAGTCCTGGTCCAGGTGGTTGGTGGGCTCGTCGAGCAGCAGGGTGTCCGCGTCCGAGAAGAGGATCCGCGCCAGCTCCACACGGCGGCGCTGACCTCCGGAGAGGGTCTTCAGCGGCTGGGTGAGGATGCGCTCGGGAAGGTCGAGGTTAGCGCAGATCGTGGCGGCCTCGGACTCGGCGGCATAGCCTCCAGCGGCCACGAACCGGGCCTCCAGCGAGGAGTAGCGCTTCATGGCCCGGGCCTGGACGGTCTCGTCGGAGGAGCTCATCTGTTCCTCGGCGGTGCGCATCCGAGTGATGACGTCGTCGAGTCCGCGGGCGGAGAGGATGCGTTCCCGGGCCAGCTGCTCCATGTTCTCCACCCGAGGGTCCTGCGGCAGGTAGCCCACGGAGCCGCTGCGCTCGACGTGGCCGTCCGCGGGCTCCGCCTGGCCGGCCAGCACCTTGGTCATAGTGGTCTTGCCGGCACCGTTGCGCCCCACCAGGCCGATCTTGTCCCCGGAGTCGATGCGGAAGGACACCTCGTCCATGAGCAGACGGGCGCCGGCTCGGAGCTCGAGGTTCGATACGCTGATCACAGTTGACAGGCCTTCCTGAGGTAGACAGAGACGACCGCAGAGCGGAGCAGCAGTCGATATGGCAGAGATGTTCGATGGCACGGGACCCCGGCACCCTGGACAGTCTAACGAGACTGTCCAGTCGAGCCCCGGGGCGGGGACGACGACGGCGGGCCAGCCCGCCGCCGGGCTGGTGACGCAGATCTCAGAGGTCCAGGTGGAGGTGGACTCCCCTGACGGCACACGACGGACGATCCTCCACGAGCTGAGCCTCACGCTGGAAGAACATGTGGTGGCGGTGGTCGGCGCCAACGGCTCCGGGAAGTCCACGCTGCTGCGGCTGGTGGCAGGGCTGGTCGCGCCCTCCGCCGGGGAGATCCGCTTCTCCCCCACCGTGCCGCGCTCCGGGTTCATCTTCGCGAACCCGCAGGCGCAGATCATCATGCCGGTGGTCGGTGAGGACATCGAGTTCTCACTGCGCGGCACGATCAAGGGTCGGGCCGAGCGCACCCGCAGGATGCGCGAGATCCTCGAGTCCCTGGAGCTGGGCCACCGGGAGGAGGCCAGCGTCTACGAGCTCTCCTCCGGAGAGCGGCAGAAGGTCGCGCTGGCCGGTGTGCTGGCCACCGAGCCCGAGCTGGTGATCGCCGACGAGCCCACCACCCTGCTCGACCTCCGCAACGCCGCCGAGTTCCGACGACGCCTGCTGGGGCTGGAGGTCCCGCTGCTGCTGGCCACCCATGACCTGGAGTTCGCCGCGCAGGCGGACCGGGTCCTGGTCTTCGATCACGGCAGGCTCCTCGACGACGATGAGCCCGCGGCAGCGATCCCTCGCTACCGCAGGCTCGCCCTGCAGACCCCCGAAGGAGCCTGAGGGTCACCAGCCCGCCGGATCAGGCGGGCAGCCTCAGATGTTGAAGCCGAGGGCGCGCATCTGCTCACGGCCGTCCTCGGTGATCTTCTCCGGGCCCCACGGCGGCATCCACACCCAGTTCAGCCGCCATTCGTCCACCATGGTGCCGACGTGCTGGCCGACCTGGTCCTCGAGGACGTCGGTCAGCGGGCAGGCCGCGGTGGTCAGCGTCATGTCAATCACCAGGGCGCCGTCCTGCGCATAGTTCAGGCCATAGAGCAGGCCCAGGTCGACGATGTTGATGCCCAGCTCGGGGTCGATGACCTCCTTGAGGGCCTCTTCGATGTCTTCGAGCGGGGTCCGCTCGGTGGTCGGGGTCTCACTCATGCTCTGGTCTCCTTCCTGGATGGCGTAACGCCTCGGCGTCACCGTGTATGCCCGGCCCGTGCGGCCGGCTGCTGTGGGGCGCGGCCCGACGGCCGGCCACGGACCAGGGTCAGGTCCGCCCTCGGGAGGCCTGGGCCTGCAGCAGCGCGTCGTGCAGGGCCATCCACCCCAGCAGCGCGCACTTGATGCGTGCAGGATACTTGGCGACCCCGACGAACGCCGAGGCGTCCTCGAGGCTCTCCTGCCGCTGCTCGTCCTCCAACGGCCGCCCGCGCCCTCGCATCAGGTCGCGAAACGTCTCTCCCAGCGCCTCGGCCTCGGTGAGGTCGACGCCGTCGACGAGGTCGTGCATCACTGACAGGGAGGCCTGGGAGATGGAGCATCCCTGACCCTCCCAGCCCAGGTCGACGATCCGCAGCGCGGCGTCACCGCCCTCGGTGCTGCCGTGCTCCTCCACCCGTACCTGCAGCCGGGCCTCGTCACCGCAGGTGGGATTGATCTGCAAGGACTCCCCGTCGAAGATCTCGAGCTGGCCCTGCCCATGGCGCTCCCGGGAATGATCCAGGATCACCTGCTGATAGAGCTGCTCCATCGCATCAGCCACGGACGCCTCCCACGGGAGTCGAGCCGAGGCCGAAGAAGGGCCGGACCCGGCCCAGCGCGTCGATGAAGGACTCGATCTCCGCCGCTGTGGTGTGGATCCCCGCCGACGCGCGGGCGGAGGCATGCGCCCCCAGCCGACGGTGCACCGGCTGAGCACAGTGGTGACCCACCCGCACGGCGATGCCGGCGTCGTCGAGCACCTGTCCGACGTCGTGCGGGTGCACGCCGTCCACGGCGAAGGAGACCACGGCGAGGCGGTCCACCGCGTCCTGCGGGCCGAGCACACGTACGCCGGGCACCGACTCGATGCCGGAAAGCAGCATCTCGGTGAGCTCGGCCTCATGGGCGGCGAAGACGTCCATGCCGACCTTCTGGAGATAGTCGACCGCGGCGTGGACGCCTGCCGTCTGGGCGACCATCTGGGTGCCGGCCTCGAAGCGGTTCGGCGGGGGCATGAAGGTGGTCGTCTCCATGGTCACCACCTCCACCATCGACCCGCCGGTGATGAACGGGGGCATGGCGGCCAGCAGGTCGCGGCGCCCATGGAGCACGCCGATGCCGGTGGGGCCCAGCATCTTGTGCCCGGAGAACGCCGCGAAGTCCACGTCGAGCGCCCGCAGGTCCAGGGGCAGATGTGCCGCGGACTGGCAGGCGTCCAGCACGACGATCGCACCGGATCGACGAGCCAGGGCTACCACCTCGGCGACCGGGCTGATGGCCCCGGTGACGTTGGAGGCATGGGTGAGCGCGACGATCCTGGTGCGCTCGGTGATCACTGAGAAGGTCTCTGGGTCCAGCCGCCCGTCATCGGTCAGGCCGATCCAGCGCAGCGTGGCCCCGGTGCGCGCGGCCAGCTGCTGCCAGGGCACCAGGTTCGCATGGTGCTCAGCCTCGGTCACGACGATCTCATCACCGGCGGCCAGCGCGAACAGTTCCGCGGAATCAGGCTCGCCGCGACCCAGACGCGCATCGAGGGTGGCGTGGAGGAAGGCATGGGAGACCAGGTTCAGCGCTTCTGTCGCGTTCTTGGTCCAGACGACCTCGTCCTCGGCCACGCCCACGAAGCCGGCGACGGCGGCACGGGCCGCCTCGTAGACCTCCGTGGCCTCCTCGGCGATCTGGTGGGCACCGCGATGCACGGCCGCGTTGGTGTGCTCGTAGAAGTGACGCTCGGCGTCGAGCACCGCGCGCGGCTTCTGCGAGGTGGCCGCCGTGTCCAGATAGACCAGCGGCCGCCCCTCCCGCACAGTGCGCTCCAGCAGCGGGAAGTCCGCGCGCAGGGCCGCCAGCTCCGCCGCGCTCAGGGAGGGGGCGGAGCCGGTGGACGCGGCGGGCTGCGGCTGAGCAGCGGTCATCGGATCAGAGCCTCTCGAGATGGGCGTCTCAGGCGGTGGCGGCCAGGAAGCGGTCGTAGCCGTTGGCCTCGAGCTCGTCGGCGAGCTCGGGACCGCCGTGCTCGGCCACCCGCCCGTCGATGAACACGTGCACGTGGTCAGGCTTGATGTAGTTGAGGATGCGCGTGTAGTGGGTGATGAGCATGGTGCCCATGTCGTTGTTCTGCTGGGCACGGTTCACACCTTCGGAGACCACGCGCAGCGCGTCGATGTCCAGTCCGGAGTCGGTCTCGTCCAGCACGGCGAACTTCGGCTTGAAGAGCTCCAGCTGCAGGATCTCGACGCGCTTCTTCTCACCACCGGAGAAGCCCTCGTTGACGTTCCGGCTGGCGAAGTCGGCGTCGATCTTCAGCAGCTCCATCGCGTCCCGGACCTCCTTGGTCCAGGTGCGGAGCTTCGGCGCCTCGCCGTCCAGGGCGGTCTTGGCGGTGCGCAGGAAGTTGGTCATGGTCACCCCGGGGACCTCGACCGGGTACTGCATGGCCAGGAAGAGGCCCGCCTGCGCGCGCTCGTCGACGCCCATCTCCAGGACGTCCTCACCGTCGAAGGTGATGGAGCCGGAGGTCACCTCGTAGCGAGGGTGGCCTGCGATGGTCGCGGCCAGAGTCGACTTGCCGGAGCCGTTGGGGCCCATGATGGCGTGGATCTCACCGGAGTTGATGGTCAGGGAGACGCCCTTGAGGATCTCCTTGCTGCCCTGCTCGGTCTCGATGGAGACGTGGAGGTCCTTGATCTCGAGAGTAGACATGTCGTGTCCGTTGTCCTTTGCTGTGTCTTGAAGCGTCAGTGTGAAGCGATGGGGCGGGCCCGCATCGTCGGTGTGCGGCGACCGATCGGTGCTCAGAAGCCGGCGATCTCCAGCTCGTTCTCCAGGTCGTCCTGCAGCGAGTCCTCGATGCTGGCCACACCGATCTTCTGGATGATCTCGTTGAGGAAGCCCCGGACCACCAGCTGGCGGGCCTCCTTCTCCGGGATGCCGCGGGCCATCAGGTAGAACAGGTGGTTCTCGTCGAAGCGCCCGGTCGAGGAGGCATGTCCGGCACCATCGATGAGCCCGGTCTCGATCTCCAGGTTGGGCACCGAGTCCGCGCGGGCGCCGTCGGTGAGCACCAGGTTCTGGTTCTTCTCGTAGGAGTCCGTGCCCTCGGCGGCCTTGCGGATCAGCACGTCGCCGACCCAGACCGTCCGGGCGGACTCTCCCTGCAGCGCACCCTTGTAGAGCACGTTGGAGGTGTTGCGCGGCGCGTTGTGGTCCACGAAGGTGCGGTGCTCGATGTGCTGGCCGGAGTCGGCGAAGTACAGGCCGTACATCTCGGCCTCGGCTCCCTCAGCGGCATAGCGGAAGTTGGTGTTAAGCCGGATCACCGACCCGCCGAGCGAGATCGCGACGTGCTTGTAGGTGGCGTCGCGGCCGACCTCCGCGTCGTGCTGGCCGACGTGGACGGCGTCGTCGTCCCAGCGCTGCAGCGAGATCACCTTGACGTGGGCGCCGTCCCCGACGACGACCTCCACGTTGCCGTTGAAGTCGGCGCTGCCCCGGTGCTCGAGCACGAAGACGGCGGTGGCGTGGGTCCCGGCCTCCAGCACGATGTGGCTGTTGGCACGACGTCCCGCTCCCCGGCCGGTGACGTCCACGCGGATCGGCTCGGCGACCTCGACGTCGGCGGGGACCTTCACGTGGAGTGCCTCGGCGACGTTCTTCGTGGCCAGGACGGCGGCACGGTCGGCCGGCTGCAGCACGCTGTTGCGCGGCGCCGCACCCTGGGACAGGGAAGAGACGACGACGGCGTCGGAGGCGGTGACCTGGTAGTCGACGGCCTCCGCCTCGCCCGGCGTGTCGGTGAGCACGCCGGCGAGCTTCTTCAGCGGGGTGAAGCGCCATTCCTCTTCGCGGCCGTTCGGCTCCGGGAAGCCCGCCGCGTCGAAGCCGACGTGACGGTTGGCCCGAGATCCGATGCCCGAGGTGAGCTTCTTGGTCTCGCCGAGGCCGCCATGGGTGTGCTCGGCGGCCTGGTTGGTCTGGGCGGCGAGGTTCTCGCCCTCCTCCGTCATGCCGGGGATGGAGATGCGGCGTTCGCCGACCTCCACTCCGGAGACCTTCTCCGCCTGGTCAGCGGGGGTGTTCGTCATCTGTTCCTCGTCCCTTGTCTGTCGTGGAGATGTCGGTGAAGTCTGTTCCCACGGACACCCGCTCAGGGCAGCCCCTGAGCGGGTGTCCGTGGGCACCGCGTCGCGGTGTGAGGCGGGCGGTGATCAGCCCACAGAGCCTTCCATCTGCAGCTCGATGAGGCGGTTGAGCTCGAGGGCGTACTCCATCGGCAGCTCACGGGCGATCGGCTCGATGAAGCCTCGCACGATCATCGCCATGGCCTCGTCCTCGGCCAGCCCGCGAGCCATCAGGTAGAACAGCTGGTCCTCGGAGACCTTGGAGACCGTCGCCTCATGGCCGAGGGTGACGTCGTCCTCGCGGATGTCGATGTACGGGTACGTGTCGGTTTTGGAGATCGTGTCCACCAGCAGCGCGTCGCAGACCACGGAGTTCGCCGAGTGCTCGGCGCCCTCGTTGATCTGGATCAGGCCACGGTAGGAGGCGCGGCCGCCGTTGCGGGCCACCGACTTCGAGACGATGGAGCTCGAGGTGTGCGGGGCCATGTGGACCATCTTGGACCCGGTGTCCTGGTGCTGGCCTTCGCCGGCGAAGGCCAGGGAGAGGGTCTCACCCTTGGCGTGCTCACCGGTGAGGTACACCGCCGGGTACTTCATGGTGACCTTGGAGCCGATGTTGCCGTCGATCCACTCCATGGTCCCGCCGGCGTCGACCACGGCACGCTTGGTGACCAGGTTGTACACGTTGTTGGACCAGTTCTGGATGGTCGTGTAACGGACTCGGGCGTTCTTCTTGACCACGATCTCCACCACGGCCGAATGCAGCGAATCGGTGTCGTAGATCGGCGCGGTGCAGCCTTCGATGTAGTGGACGTAGGAGTCCTCGTCGGCGATGATCAGCGTCCGCTCGAACTGGCCCATGTTCTCGGTGTTGATGCGGAAGTAGGCCTGGAGCGGGATCTCCACCTTCACGCCCTTGGGCACGTAGACGAAGGAGCCGCCGGACCACACGGCCGTGTTCAGTGCGGCGAACTTGTTGTCGCCGACCGGGATCACGGAGCCGAAGTACTCCTCGAAGAACTCCGGGTGCTCCTTCAGAGCGGTGTCGGTGTCCATGAAGATGACGCCCTGAGCCTCCAGGTCCTCACGGATCTGGTGGTAGACGACCTCCGACTCGTACTGGGCGGCGACACCGGCGACCAGGCGCCCACGCTCCGCCTCGGGGATGCCGAGCCGCTCGTAGGTGTTGCGGATGTCCTCGGGCAGGTCCTCCCAGGTACGGGCCTGCTTCTCGGTGGAGCGGACGAAGTACTTGATGTTGTCGAAGTCGATCCCCGAGAGGTCCGCTCCCCACATCGGCTGCGGCTTGCGCTGGAAGTACTTCAGGCCCTTCTTGCGCAGCTTGAGGATCCACTCCGGCTCGGACTTCTTGGAGGAGATGTCCTCGACGACGCTCACATCGAGGCCGCGCTTGGCGTTGGCCCCTGCGGTGTCGGAGTCGGACCAGCCGTACTCGTAGGCGCCGATCCCGTTCAGCTCCGGATTCTTCTCAAGGATCTCGGAGATGACACCCGGGTCCTCGGTGCGCTGGATCTGCTCGGTCATGACAACCTCTCTTGTTGACGGGGGGAGATGACGATTCTCTTGCGCCCGCCGCCGGACAGGCGGGGGCCTGCGGAGGCGGGGCGTGACGTGGGGTCCTGCGGGTCCTCCGACGCGACGCGCCGGGCCCGCTGCTCGGCGGCGAGCCGCTCGCGGCCGACCGGGACATGTGTCGTGCAGACATGAGCCCCGGAGGCCTGGGTGGAGAGACGCCGGACATCGACCTCGAGAAGTCGAGAGATCATCTCGGTCTCTTCCTCACAGAACACCGGATGCGCCTCTGCTATTTCCCGGACGGGGCAGTGGCCCTGACAGAGCTGGGTGGACTGCATGGCCATCAGGGGGTTGTCGCGGCCCACCTTGCGGGTGAATCCGGCGAAGCCGTCGGCGTTGAAGAGCTCGGCGAGCTTCTCGGTGCGCTCGTCGAGGTCCTCCACTCCGGCGAGCTGCTCCCGGTAGCGCTCCTCATGGTCAGCGAAGTACGCCGCGGCCAGCGCGCGAGGAGCCTCCTCGCCCACAGAGTCCCCGAGCACCTCGAGAGCACGGCGGGTCAGCGAGAGATAATCGTCACCGAGGGCCTCCTGGCCGCGCTGTGAGATGACATATCGACGGGAGGGACGGCCGGCGCCCTTGCGGCGCGAGGTGACGTTCTTGATCTCCACGATGCCCTGCTCGGCCATGGCGTCGAGGTGACGGCGCACAGCCGCCGCCGTCAGGTCGAGCCGCCGACCCAGGGCCGCGGCACTGATGGGACCCTCCTCGACGACGAGCTGCAGCACCCGCTCGCGGGTGGTGCCGTCGCCGTCCCGACCGGCGTCGGAGGACACCAGCTCGGGCTCTTCGGAGTTCCGGCTCGAATACATGAGTCTATTGTGACTTATTCAGATCTGGCGTGCCAGTAAGGCGACCCTGTGTTGACCGGAGGCGACACCGCAGCGTGGCCCCTGCTCCGTCATCTGGCACGGAGGACCCGGAGGCCCCCTCTACTACAACCTGTAGAAATGTAGAATGTCCTGGTGCCCCAGCAATCTCTCTGCCTCAGCCTGCGCCAGGTCCGGTACGCCGTCGGCTCCGCCCGCTCACGGGCCGGGGTTCAGGAGATCCTGCGCGGCGTCGACTTCACCGCCCGCCGAGGCGAGGTGACCGTGCTCCTGGGCCCCAATGGTGCAGGAAAGACCACCGCCCTGGGGTGCGCGCAGGGCCTGCTGCGTCCGTCGCAGGGCGCCGTGAGCCTGCTGGGAGAGGACCCCTGGCACGGCTCCGCGGCGCTGCGCGCCCGCGTCGGCGTGATGCTCCAGGACGGCGGCCTCCCCCAGGCCGTCCGCCCGCGGATCCTCCTGGAGCACGTGGCCAGACTGCACAGCACCCCCTGGCCCCTCGACGACCTCGTCGAACGGCTCGACATGGCCGACTTCATGACCACCTCGATCCGCCGCCTCTCAGGCGGACAGCGCCAGCGCGTGGCCCTGGCCGCGAGCCTGATCGGCAGCCCTGAGGCCGTCTTCCTCGACGAGCCCTCGGCGGGGCTGGACCCGCAGTCGCGGCAGATGACCTTCGAGCTGATCACGCATCTGCGCGACAGAGGCCTGGGTATCGTGCTCACCACACATCTGCTCGAGG
This sequence comes from Nesterenkonia xinjiangensis, assembly GCF_013410745.1. Lineage (NCBI taxonomy): Bacteria > Bacillati > Actinomycetota > Actinomycetes > Micrococcales > Micrococcaceae > Nesterenkonia > Nesterenkonia xinjiangensis. The sequence goes on from NZ_JACCFY010000001.1 coordinate 3,476,025, forward strand.
AGGCCCAGAGGCTCGCCGACTCGGTCCACATCCTCAAGGACGGTGTCGTGGTCCGCCACGGCACCGTCGCCGAGCTCACCGAGGACGGCCGCAGCCGCCGCCTGCTCTTCGTCTCTCCGCGCACGCTCACCCGGGCGGAGCTCGACGCCGCCCCGACGCCGGTGTCGCTCGACGGCGGCGCGGACAACGAGCCCGGCGCCCGCTGGGCCGTCGGCGCCATCGCCGGACCCGAGGACCTCCACCGGCTGACCGCCTGGTGGGAGCACATCGATCTGATGCCCGGCGAGGTCTCCTTCGAGGCCCGCACTCTGGAGGACGTCTTCTGGGAGGTGTCCGTCTCATGAGTCTCCAGACCGCCAGCCCGGCCCCCGCGGCACGCCGGATCCTCGCCCACGGCGCCTACGAGACCCGCAACGTGCTGCGCAACGGCGAGCAGCTGCTCGTCTCGGTGATCCTGCCGCTGCTCGTGCTCGTCGGAGCGCACCGCCTGGACCTGGTCGCCGGCAGTGCCGCGGACGGGCTCACCGTGCCCAGCATCGACGTCATCACCCCCGGCGTCCTGGCCCTGGCGGTGATGGCCTCGGCCTTCACCGGTCAGGGCATCGCCGCCGGCTTCGAACGGCAGTACGGAGTGCTGGCCTATCTGTCCACCACGCCCCTGGGCCCGACCGGCCTCATCCTGGGAAAGGCGGTGGCCGTGGCCTGCGTGGTGGCGATCCAGGTGGTCGTGATCGGCACCGCCGGTCTGGTGCTGGGCTGGCAGCCCTCCCCCGGCGGCCTGGCCTGGCTGCTGATCTTCCTGCTGCTGGGCGCCACAGCGTTCACCGCGCTGGGGCTCCTGCTGGCGGGCACCGTGCGCGCGGAGGCCACTCTGGCGGTCACCAACATCCTCTGGGTGCTGCTCGGCGCCGCCGGCGGCGCCGTCTTCCCCCTGCACCATGAGGGTCCCGGCGTCCTGCTCCTCCTCCTGCCCTCCGCCGCACTGGGAGAGGGACTCCGCGCGGCCACGATCGACGGGGCCCTCGCCCCGGTCCCTGCACTCGTCCTGGCGAGCTGGTCCGTGCTCGCCGTCCTCGCCGCACGAAGGTGGTTCCAATGGCGCTGACCGACTCCCTCACCAGCCGTCTCCCCACACGGATCACGCGCACCACGCGGATCCTGGCCATCGCCACGCTGATCTCCAACATCGGCATCATGATCACCGGCGGGGCCGTGAGGCTCACCGCCTCCGGCCTGGGTTGCCCGGAATGGCCGCGGTGCACTCCGGACTCCTGGGTCTCCACCCCCGAGATGGGCATGCACGGGGCCATCGAGTTCGGCAACCGGCTGCTGACCTATGTCCTGATCGCCATCAGCCTGGCCATGTTCCTGGCCCTCGTGAGGCTCTGGGACAGCCATCGGCCCCTGGTCGTCCGAGCTCTGCTGATCGGCCTGGGCATCCCGCTGCAGGGGGTCATCGGCGGGATCACCGTCTGGACCAACCTCAACCCCTGGGTCGTGGGACTGCACTTCGTGCTGTCCTCGGTGCTGGTGATGCTGGCCGCCCAGCTGCTCCACCGGGTCACCCTCGAGCTTCACCATGACGGGGCCACCGGGCGCCCACTCGTCGACGGCGCCACCGATTCCGTGACCACGGCCATGGCTCCGGTGGTCCTCGCCGCCAGCTGGGCCGCCGTCATCCTGGGCACCATCGTCACCGGCACCGGGCCGCACGCGGGAGACCCGGGCGCGCCACGCCACGACTTCGACGCCGACCTGGTGACCCGGCTTCATGTGGTCCCCGTCTATGTGCTGTGCGCCGCCGCCGTCGCGATCATGCTGCGCCAGCGTCGGCTGCAGGCCTCACCGGCGCAGAAGAAGGCCGCCTGGTGGCTGGTCACGGTCATCCTGGCCCAGGGCACCATCGGCTACATCCAGCATTTCACCGGGCTGCCGATCCTGCTGGTGCTCTTTCACATGCTGGGGTCCGCGCTGCTCATCGCCACCGCCACGATGGTCTTCGACCGACTCCGAGCCAGCTATCGGACCCGCGGCCTGGAGGGTGCGTCCGCCGAGGACGTCGTGTCACGCTGAGCGGAGCCGATCTTCAGCGGCATGGTCAGCCGCACGGTCACATCCTCAACTGCGTGGTCCCGGCCGCACGGTCATGCCCTGCGCGTCCATCCGGGCCGAACACGATCGCCGGGATGACCACGAGCAACAGCAGCGTCCGCACCGTGGCCCACAGGGGTCCGGGGGCCCGAGCACCGCGCACCACCTGGATCCGGACCAGTCGCTTGCCGATGGTCACCCCCAGCAGGCCGATGAGGATGATGTGCATCGCCGCGAAGATGAGCAGCGTGACGATCGGGTCCGCGTCGAACCACATGGTGGAGATCAGCAGGGCGATGCCCCAGTCGATCAGCAGGGCCAGCACCCTCCGCCCGAAGGGGGCCAGGCTGCCTGGCCCGCGCTCCGGCAGCCCCAGGCGGTCCCCGGGCCACCTGTCCCCAATGCCTCCGTCGGGCTCCTCAGAATGCCCAGGACGCGGGTCTCGACTGGCTGCCACGGATCTCCTCTGCTCGGCGGATCACCGGCGCTGGTCGGCCGGCCCCTTCAGGCCCACCAGTCTAGTGGCACCTCAGGCACAGTGAGCCCCGGGAGACTGTGTCGACATCCGGCCCAGGGGACCCGATGAGCAACTTAAGTTACATGGCTGAAACATTTGCGTGACGGTCGAGAAATGCCGCCTGCATACCGTTGAGCCCGAGCGAGAGCCCCGGCTCACAGCACAGAATCGCAGGACCGACCACCGCGAGACTGCGGCGACGAGGCATCACGGTCGGCAGGTCATCCACGGTGATCGGTCCCACATGCCTGTGCCGATGCCGCTAGGGTGAACAACGCAGACCGGGTCCGCCCGGAGCCCAGCACGATATCCATGAGGAGCAAGGACGCATGTTCAGCAATCCCGAAGAAGTCCTGAAGTTCATCCAGGAGGAGGACGTCAAGTTCGTCGACATCCGCTTCACCGACCTTCCTGGCAGCCAGCACCACTTCAACGTCCCGGCCAAGACTGTCGACCTCGACTTCTTCGAGAACGGCCAGCTGTTCGACGGCTCCTCGATCCGTGGATTCCAGGGCATCGAAGAGTCTGATATGCAGCTGCTCCCCGACGTCGCGACCGCGTTCATCGACGAGTACCGCGTCGAGAAGACCCTGGCGATGAACTTCTCGATCGTCAACCCGCGCACCGGGGAGCCCTATGTCCGCGACCCGCGCGGCGTCGCGCAGAAGGCCGAGGAGTACCTGGCGTCCTCCGGCATCGCCGACACCGCCTTCTTCGGCGCCGAGGCAGAGTTCTTCGTCTTCGACGACGTGAAGTGGCAGTCCTCCCCGCAGGCGTCCTTCTACGCCGTGGACGCCGAGGAGGCCAACTGGAACTCCGCGGAAGAGATCAGCGGCGGCAACATGGGCCACAAGCTCGCCACCAAGGGCGGATACTTCCCGGTCTCCCCGCAGGACAAGACCGCCGACCTCCGTGACGCGATCTGCGTGGCCATGGACAACGTCGGCCTCGAGGTCGAGCGCTCGCACCACGAGGTCGCAGCCCCGGGCCAGCAGGAGATCAACTACAAGTTCAACACCTTGGTCCACGCGGCCGACGACGTGCAGAAGTTCAAGTACGTGGTCAAGAACACCGCTGACCAGTTCGGCAAGTCCGCGACCTTCATGCCCAAGCCGATCTTCGAGGAGAACGGCTCCGGCATGCACTGCCACCAGTCGCTGTGGAAGGACGGCGAGCCGCTGTTCTTCGACGAGAAGGGCTATGCGAACCTCTCGGACACGGCTCGCTGGTACATCGGTGGTCTGCTGAAGCACGCCCACGCGGTGCTCGCGTTCACGAACCCGACCGTGAACTCCTACAAGCGACTGGTCAAGGGCTATGAGGCTCCGGTCTCCCTGGTGTACTCGCAGGGCAACCGCTCGGCCTCCATCCGCATCCCGATCACCGGCGCCAACCCGAAGGCCAAGCGCCTCGAGTTCCGCGCCCCGGACGCCTCGGGCAACCCCTACCTGGCCTTCGCGGCGCAGATGATGGCGGGCCTGGACGGCATCCGGAACCGCATCGAGCCGCACGAGCCGGTCGACAAGGACCTCTACGAGCTGCCCGCCGAGGAGCTCGCCACCATCCCGCAGGCCCCCGGCTCGCTGGACGAGGCCCTCGAGGCGCTGGAGAACGACTACGAGTTCCTGCTCGAAGGCGGGGTGTTCACCGAGGAGATCGTCAAGACCTGGATCGCGTACAAGCGCGAGGAGGAGATCCTCCCGCTGAACCTGCGCCCGAACCCCTACGAGTTCGAGCTCTACTACTCGGTCTGATGCGTCCCGCGGGAGGGAGCCGGGTCATCGCCCGCTCCTCCCCCAGGTGACACAGACACAGAAGCGCCGCTCGCAGCTGTCCGCCCGGCTGCGTGCGGCGCTTCTGTCATGTCCGGCCTCAAGGGCGCCTGCCTGCTCAGAGGAGGCGCTCGGCCAAGCGACCTCTCCTCAGCTCAGCCGACCGGATGAGGGTGCTCTGCGGCGCGACCCTGGAACGCCAGGATCTGAGGGTTGATGACGTGGCCGTCGCGGATCTCGATCGCGCGGCCGATCGTCTCGTCCCCCTCCCAGGCCTCCGGCCCGTCCAGCACCGTCGGCACGAACCCGAGCAGCGCGAGGCTGTTCTCCCAGGTCGCGGAGTTCCACAGATAGGACGGGCTGTGGTCCACTCCGTAGTAGATGACGTTCTCCCCCACGGTGAAGATCGGGTCGATGAACGAGGTCGGCCGCGCCCATTCGAAACCCATCCCTTCGTCGCAGGACACGTCCACGATCAGACTTCCGGGACGGAAACGGGCGAGGTCGTCGTGGGTCAGGTACGTCAACGGTGCGGCCGTGTCCTGCAGGGTGCAGTTGACCACGATGTCAGCACGCGCCAGAAACGCCGCCAGCGGCATGCGGCCCTCGTCGGTGATGACCTCGGAGAGGTGTGCGCCGTCGCGGTCGTGCTCGAACTGCCGGATCCGGACCGAGTGGATCGGTGACCCGACGGCCGCGACACCGCGGTTGGTCAGCACATGGACATCATGCACGCCGTGTGCGTTGAGCGCCGTGACCGCCCCTCGGGCGGTCGCACCGAATCCGATGACGACGGCGCTCAGCGGGCGTCCGTAGTCACCGGTGGATCCTGTCAGCTGCAGGGCATGAAGGACCGAGCTGTATCCGGCGAGCTCGTTGTTCTTGTGGAACACATGAAGTCCCACCGCGCCGTCGGCGGTCCAATGATGCATGGCCTCGAAGGCGATCAGTGTCAGGCCCTCGTCGATCGCCAGCTGCGTGATCCCCGGGTCCTGAACGCAGTGGGTCCAGGCCCAGAGCACCTGGCCCTCGCGCATCAGCGCCACGTCCTCATGCTGGGGCTTGGGCATCAGCACGACGTCGGAGGTCGCGATCAGCTCGTCCCGCGGCGCGAAGCCGCCGACGAGTTCGCCCAGATCATCATCGGTGCGGCCGAACCGCTGCCCGTACCCGTGCTCCAGAGTGATGCGGGACCGGATCGATTCGTCCAGTCGCCCCAGGTGATCGGGATGCAGCGGAAGGCGGAATTCGTTCTCCTTGGTCGAGGTACCCACCACGCCAAGGGATCGGCCCGTCAGCGTTTCTTCCCGGCGAGCTTCTCGCCGAAGGACTTCTCAGCCGCCGCAGCCCGCTTGTCGGCGCGCTTCTCTTTGATGGACTTCTCGGACTTCTTGGAAAGATTCTTACGTGGCGACTTATCGCTCATGGTGACTCCTGGGTTGGAAGCCTGGACGGCTCCATGACCCCACCGTACGCCTGTTCCGTCCACGGGGCTGACTCCCGGTAGCTCCGGCCCGGATCCGGCACCAGGGAAGGCAGCCCGTGGTCGACGGGTGATGATGCTCTCAGCGAACCCGGGATGACCACCTGTGCCCTCCCCGTTGCACCAGAGGGCCTGATGAATTGTCCTGGCCCGTCCCCGTCGCGAGGAGTCGCTGTGCCTGCATCCCGTCCGCTGTCCCTGCTGGATCTGGCGACCGTCCGAGGCTCGGAGAGCATCGCGGACGGCATCGCCCGCAGTCGGCGTCTGGCCCGCACCGCCGACGGACTCGGCTACTCCCGGCTCTGGTTCGCCGAACACCACAACATGCCGCACATCGCCTCCTCAGCAACCGCGCTGATGATCCAGCACATCGCCGCCGCGACGTCGACCATCCGCGTCGGGTCGGGAGGGATCATGCTGCCCAACCACACACCGCTGGTCATCGCCGAGCAGTTCGGCATGCTCGAGACGCTGTTTCCTGGAAGGATCGACCTGGGACTGGGGCGGGCACCCGGCACCGACGGCGCCACCATGCGGGCGCTGCGGCGCGACGGCACCGAGGCAGACCGTTTCGAGTCCGACATCATGGAGCTCAACGGCTACCTGGCCGGATACTCCCGGATCCCCGGGGTCCATGCGTATCCCGGCCATGCGACCAGGGTCCCCATGTACGTCCTGGGCTCTTCGCTGTTCGGCGCCCAGCTGGCTGCCAAGCTCGGTCTGCCCTACGCCTTCGCTTCCCACTTCGCCCCGCAGATGCTAGTCCAGGCCGCCGACGTCTACCGCTCATCGTTCGACGCCTCCACATCGCTGCTGGGCCCGGACGCCCGTCCCCACTTCATCGCCGCGGCCAACGTGATCGCCCACGACGACGGCGACATCGCTCGGGCGCAGCGTCAGGCCGCAGAAGACTCCTGGATCCGGAACATGCTGGGCCGGAACCGCACCCTCAGCGACGATGACGTGGTCATGCTGCGTGACCACCCGGCCGGGCAGCAGGTTCTGGGCATGCTCAGCCGTACTGTGGCAGGCACCGCGGAGGAGGTCATCGACTGGCTGGACACCTTCGCCGAGGAGGCCTCCGCCGATGAGCTGATGCTGGTCAACCTCGCTCCCCAAGAGGACGTGCAGCACCGCAGTCTCGAGCTGCTCGCTCCTCAGGCCTCGGCGTAGAAGAGCCGCTCGTAGACCTGTCGACACCGCCTGGTGGTGCGCAGATAGTGCTCCTCGAAGGCAGCCGCCGAGCCGGCGTCGAATCCGCACCAGCGGGCCACCGCCTCCACGTCACGACGCGAGGAGGGCAGCACGTCCGCCGTCCTGCCGCTCCAGACCTTCGAGGCTGCCCGCACCCGCGTGCAGAGCCGCCACGCCTCGGCCAGGACGCCGGCGTCCGCACTGTCCATCAGCTCGTGCTGGACGAGGATCTCCAGGGTGTCCAACGTGTTGGTCACCCGCAGCGCCGGCACATCGTGGGCATGCTGGAGCTGCATCAGCTGAGCGAGCCATTCGACGTCGGAGAGCCCACCGCGGCCCAGCTTCACATGGCGTGAGGGATCGGCTCCACGAGGCAGCCGCTCGGACTCGACGCGCGCCTTGATGCGGCGGATCTCCCGCACCTCGGCCGCGCTGGGTGCCGCGCCATAGCGCACCTCGTCGACCAGCGCCATGAAATCCTCCGCCAGACCGTCGAAACCGGCAATCGGGCGGGCTCGGAGGAGAGCCTGCCGCTCCCAGACGTCCATCCAGCGGCGGTAGTACTCACGGAAGGACTCCAGAGTCCGCGAGATCGGCCCGTTCTTTCCTTCCGGCCGCAGATCGGCGTCCAGCTTGAGCGGATCCTCACCGCGCACCGGCGGCTTCACCGACTGGGACAGGAGCGCGGTCAGCCGGGTGGCCAGTCGACGAGCCTGCTCGTCGGCGACCGACGGATCCGCACCCTCGACGGCACGGTGGACGAACATCGCGTCCATGTCCGAGCCGTAGGAGATCTCGCGGCCGCCCTGGCGTCCCATGGCCACCACCAGGAACTTCACCTGCTCGCCGTGCTCTGCGAAGACCTCCCGCTCGGCTACGTGCAGGGCACCCAGCGTGGCGGCACGGTCCACGTCGGAGAGCGCCAGCCCCACCTCGTCGAGCTCCAGGAGCCCGGCGGCGTCCGCGATGGCGATGCGCAGCACCTCACGCTGACGCACCAGCCGGGTCAGCCTCACCGCAGTGGAGGAATCACCTTCGTGGCGAGCCAGTTGATGACGGATCTCGGTCCATAGGGACTCGAAGCTCAGCGGCTGCAGGGCGGTGTCGTCCCCCAGCCACCGACTCGACTCCGGGGAGTGCTCCAGCAGGTCCGAGATGAAACGAGAGCTGGTCAGGATGTGGCAGAGCCGCTCGGCTGCCACTGAAGAGTCACGCAGCATGGTCAGGTACCAGGGACTCGTGCCCAGCGATTCGCTGAGGCGACGGAAGGCCAGCAGCCCACGATCAGGATCCACCCCCTCGGCGAACCAGCCGAGCATCATCGGCAGAATCCGCCGCTGGAGCGTGGCCCGGCGGGTCACTCCGGAGGTCAGCGCCTCGATGTGCCGCATCGCCCCCGGGGTGTCGGAGTAGCCCAGCGCGGCCAGGCGGTCCTGGGCGGCCTGCGAGGAGAGCCTGACCTCCTCGTCGGAGAGCACGGCAGTGGTGGAGAGCAGCGGTCGGTAGAAGATGGTCTCATGGAAGGTGGCGACCTCACGGACCACGCTGCGCCAGGCCTTGAGCAGATCCTGGGCCGTGTCACGGCGCTCAGCCTGCGGGGGCCGGACGGCGTGCGCGAGAGCCCGCAGCTCCGGTTCACGAGTCGGCATCAGATGGGTGCGCCGCATGTTCGACATCTGGATGCGATGTTCATAGAGGCGCAGCTGCCGGTAGCACCGAGACATCGCCTCCTGGTCCCGGTGGGCCATGTACTCGCCCTCGTCCAGAGCGCGGATGGCGGTGAGGGTGTCCCGGACGCGGAGGTCCTCGTCCACCCGGCCATGGACCAGCTGGAGCAGCTGGACGGTGAACTCGATGTCGCGCAGCCCACCCCGCCCGAGCTTGATCTCCCGGTCGACGTCTTCGGCGGGGATGTGTTCGAAGACCCGGCGGCGCATCCGTTGGACGTTCTCCACGAACTCGACCTGCTGCGAGGAGCTCCACACCAGCGGCCAGAGCTTCTCGATGTAGTCCTGGCCCAGCGCCGCGCTGCCGGCGATCGGCCGGGCCTTCAGCAGCGCCTGGAACTCCCATCCGTGGGCCCATCGGCGGTAGTACTCCACGTGGGACTCCAAGGTCCGGCTGAGCGCGCCGCCCTTGCCCTCCGGGCGCAGGTTCGCGTCCACCTCCCACAGCCCGGGCTCGGGGGCGGAGGAGTTGATGGTCCGGGAGATCCCGCCGGCCAGGCTGACGGCGATTCTGCGCGCCTCAATCTCGTCGAGGTGCTCCGGGGCCCGGTGGACGTAGACGACGTCGACGTCGGAGATGTAGTTGAGCTCCCGGGCTCCACACTTGCCCATGCCGATGACAGCGAGCTCCACCTGGTGGGCGGCCTCGCCGTGGCGGTCAGCCAGCTCAGCACGTGTGACGGCCAGGGCGGCGTCGACCGCTCCCGCGGCCAGGTCCGCCAGCTGCTGGGAGACCAGGGGTTGATAGGCCAACGGATCTGCGGCGCAGAGGTCGCGGAGCGCGACGGCGGTCAGTTCGCGACGATAGGCCACACGCAGGGCGACGGCGGCCTCCCGTGCGGTGAACTCCCCCTCGAGCCCGGCGGCGGGCGCCTCCGCCTGCGGATCTGCGCGCACCGCCTCCATGAGCCCGGTGCGGAAGGTCTCGGCGTCGACCACCGCGGGCAGCTCGCGAGGCGATTCCCCCTGACCGGCCGCGGCGTGGTCGAAGAGCACCTGGACGGATTCGGGCCTTCGCACGAGGAACTCGCCCAGCGCCCGCGACGCGCCCAGGAGCCGGATCAGCGGCACGGCCTGCCGGTGGTGCCCCTCATCGGCATCGTCGAAGAGCCGACGCACCTCCGGAGCCCGCTCGAGCAGACGGATCAGCAGCAGCAGCGCCTGGTCCGCGTCAGGCGCCCGGCGCAGTGTCCGCAGCAGGGCGGTGCGGTCCAGGCCGCTGAGCTGCTCGTCCTGGAGGAAGGTCGCCGCCCGCTCCAGCTCGTCGAATCCGGCAGCGATCAGGTCACGTGAGGTCAGTCCGCTCATGCTCGCCCGACCGGGCTCAGATCATCCCGAGGTAGCGGTTGATCTCGAACGGTGAGACGTTGATGCGGTACTCGTCCCACTCCTGCTGCTTGTTGCGCAGGAAATTCTCGAAGACCTGCTCACCCAGGATTTCGGCCACCAGCTCGGACTCCTCCATCTGCCGGATCGCGTCGTGCAGAGTGCCCGGCAGCGGCTTGATGCCCAGCGCCTTGCGCTCGGGAGTGGTCAGCGACCAGACGTCCTCGGTGATCGCCTCTGCCAGCTGATACTCCTCCTTGATGCCCTTCAGCCCGGCGCCGAGCACCACGGCGTAGGCGAGGTACGGGTTGGCGGAGGAGTCGATGCCGCGGAACTCCACACGGGCCGACCCGCCCTTCGTGGGCTTGTACAGCGGCACGCGCATCAGCGCGGACCGGTTGTTGTGGCCCCAGGAGACGTGCGACGGCGCCTCTCCCCCGCCCCAGAGTCGCTTGTAGGAGTTCACGAACTGGTTCGTGACGGCGGTGAACTCGGGCGCGTGCGTCAGCACTCCGGCGATGAACTGCCGGGCGATGGTCGACAGGTTGAACTCCGCGTTGGGTGCGAAGAAGGCGTTGGTGTCGCCCTCGAAGAGCCCGAAATGCGTGTGCATGCCGGATCCCGGGTGCTCGGTGAAGGGCTTCGGCATGAAGGTCGCGTACTTCCCCTGCATGACGGCGACCTCTTTGATGACCGTCCGGAAGGTCATGATGTTGTCCGCGGTGGTCAGGGCGTCGGCGTAGCGGAGATCGATCTCGTTCTGCCCCGGGCCGGCCTCGTGGTGGCTGAACTCCACCGAGATGCCCACGGCCTCGAGCATGGAGACCACATGGCGGCGGAAGTCCTGGGAGACGCTGCCGGTGACATGGTCGAAGTAGCCGGCGCGGTCCACAGGAACAGGGCTGCCCGTGGCGTCGAGCTCCTCGGAGTCCAGCAGGTAGAACTCGATCTCCGGGTGGGTGTAGCAGGTGAAGCCCATCTCACCGGCGGAGTCGAGCTGACGGCGCAGCACCGATCGCGGGTCCGCGGAGGCAGGCTCCTGGTCCGGGGTGAGGATGTCGCAGAACATCCGGGACGTGGGCTCCTCCTCACCGCGCCAGGGAAGGATCTGGAAGCTGGAGGGGTCCGGCTTGAGCAGCATGTCGGATTCGAAGACACGGGAGAGCCCCTCGATGGAGGAGCCGTCGAAGCCCAGCCCCTCGCTGAAGACGCCCTCGACCTCGGCCGGAGCCAGCGCCACGGATTTGAGCGCGCCGACGACGTCGGTGAACCAGAGGCGCACGAAACGCACGTCTCGTTCCTCGATGGTGCGAAGTACGAATTCCTGCTGTCGGTCCATGCTCGCTGCAGCCTCTCTGACATGCGTGGGTGTCTCGCCGTTCCCACTCTACCCAAGACTCCGCCCACGTCTGGGGCGGCCCGGCCCGGGATCCGCTCGCGCGCCCGCAAGAGGCTAGCCTGGTGTCATGCCAGCCGAGAATCAGAGCAGCCACGCCCCCGACGACCCCGCCTCAGACGCTCCACGCCCCTACGGGGGCGCCGCCGCGCCGGGTGCCGCGGGCACCGGCGATCCCACGGCGCCCCAGAAGCCTCCTCGCACGCCCGCGCGGATCCGCACCGTGCACCTGCGGCGTTTCAAGGAGGAAGGTCGCCGCTTCGCCATGCTCACCGCCTATGACGCGCAGATCGCCTCGATCTTCGACGAGGCGGGCGTGGAAGTCCTGCTGGTGGGCGACTCAGCCTCGAACGTGATGATGGGCCGCAGCACGACCCTGCCGATCACTGTGGAGGAGATGTTGGTCTTCTCCCGCTCCGTGGTCAACGGGGCCGAACGGGCCCTCGTGGTGGCCGATGTGCCGTTCGGCAGCTATGAGGCCTCAGCCCAGCAGGCGGTGGAGACCGGAGTCCGCTTCATGAAGGAGGCCGAGGTCCACGCCGTCAAGGTGGAGGGCGACGCGTCCATGGCCGGCCACGTGCGTGCCATGGTCTCGGCAGGGATCCCGGTGATGGCGCACGTGGGATTCACCCCGCAGTCCGAGCACGCTCTGGGTGGTTACCGCGTCCAGGGACGCGGAGACGCCGCTGCCCGCGTGCTCGCCGACGCCCGAGCCATGCAGGAGGCCGGGGCCTTCTGCGTGCTGATGGAGATGGTCCCCTCCGACGTCGCGGCCGAGGTCGAGGCCGCCTTGGACGTCCCGACTATCGGGATCGGGGCCGGTCCCGCGACCACGGGTCAGGTGCTTGTGTGGCAGGACATGATGGGCATGACGCCAGGGAGGCTTCCGCGCTTCGTGAAGAGGTACGCTGACCTCCGCGGCACCGTCGCCGCGGCTGCGGCCGCCTACGCCGAGGACGTGCGCTCCGGGGCCTTCCCCGCCGAAGAGCACGGCTTCTGAGAGGTCCGGCTCAGTCCTCGGCGTCCTCACCCTCCCAGCGCTCGTTGTTGGCCTGGACCTTCTTCATGGCCTGAGAGGCTTCGGCGTGGGAGTCGTAGGGGCCCAGCAGGTGCTTCCAGCTGGACTGCGCCCCCTGCTCCACCTCGCCGGTGCGGACGTTGTACCAGTACTGCGTGGTCATGGAGCCAGCCTACGCCGGTCAGGCGACGGTGACGACATCCACTCCTGACTGCTCCAGCCAGAGGCGCTGCTCGAGGCGCAGCTCGCCGGTGACCACCGTTCCGATCTCTTCGGTCGCACAGACCGCGAAGGTCGCCGAGACGCCCAGCTTGTCCGCGCCTGCGGCGGCGATGAGCTCCCGCGATGAACTCCGGATGGCGCGCTTGATGTCGGCGTCCTGGACGGTGGAAGCGGTCATGCCGGAGTGCTCGTCCCAGCCGCAGACCCCGAGCACCCCGACATCGGCACGGAACCCCTCGATGTCCCGCACGGCCCGGTGCCCGCTCCAGGAGAGCTCCCCGGCGTTCAGCTCTCCTCCCGGGGTGAGGACCCGAGTGCCACGCTCCGCCGCCCCGGGGTCCCGAGCCAGCACGACGGCGATGTGCAGGGAGAGCGCCAGGACCGTGACATCCCGACCGGCCAGTGCCTGGGCCACCGCCGTGCAGGTGGTACCGTCATCGATGATCACGCTGGAGCCGTCCGGGATCAGCGCGGCCGCAGCTCGACCGATCGCCCGCTTTTCCTCGACATGGCTCTCCCGCCGGACTTCATAGGGCAGATGCGTGCCGCGCGCGGGCAGACCGACCGCACCGCCGTGGGTGCGGCGGAGCAGACCACACTGCTCCAGCTCGCTGAGGTCCCGCCGGATCGTCATCGCCGACGCCCCGGTGGCTCGCACCAGATCGGCGGCACGGACCTCCTCACCTCCGCGGACGGCCGCGATGATCGTTCTATGTCTGTTCGCACGTTGCATGTGTGCGATTCCAGCGGAAGACTGCTCGCCATGCAAATGCCCACCTCACCGCGTGGAGACCAGCACGGACCGGTCTCCGTCCGGCTGCGCCGCAGCCGTCTGGCCACCATGACGGCCTTCGCCACCAACGGTGCGCTGCCGGCCTCGCTGCTGGCACGCTACGCGGAGGTCAAGGAGACGCTGGGGCTGAGCCCTGCGCTCTTCGGCCTGCTCGTGGTCGGCTTCGGCCTGGGAGGCACACTCGCGGTGCACCTTCCAGGAGTGGTCTCTCGCACCGTCGGCGTGGCGCGCGCCGCAGGATTCGGCACCCTGTGGGTCGGCGCGTCACTGGTGCTGGCCACAGTCGGCATCGCCCTCGGCGATCCCTGGCTGGTGGTGGCGGGCCTTCTCCTGGCCGGCTTCGGTGACGCCACGGTGGACGTCGCACAGAACTCCCAGGGGCTGAGGGTCCAGGAGGCCTACGGCCGCTCTCTGCTGAACTCCATGCATGCGGGCTGGAGCATCGGTGCCGCGCTCGGTGGCGGCGTCGGCACGCTGGCGGCCCTGGCAGGGATTCCGCTGCTCGGGCACATGGCAGTCTGGGCGATGGTCTGCGTGCTGGCCATGAGCCTCTCCGCGCGTGCGTTCCTGCCTGAGCCTCGGCGCGTCCTGGGCACCGCACAGAGCACCACACGACCCACCGGCTGGGCGACGGCGAAGATCCTCGTGCCCCTGGCGCTGGTCGCCCTGGCCGGCATCTCGGTGGAGGACGTCGGCAACAACTGGTCGGCGGTGCTGCTCTCCAGCGAACGGGACATGGCGGCTGCCTCCGCCGGCGTGGGTCTGACCGTGCTGCTGACCGCCCAGTTCATCGGCAGGATGCTCGGCGATCGAGTGATCGACCGCCTCGGCGATCGCCGTTCGCTGCTGCTGAGCCTCGCAGCCGTCATCCTCGGACTCCTCGCCGCGGCCTGGGCTCCGACCATCGCGCTGACGCTGGCCGGCCTCGCGCTGGCCGGGCTGGGCTGCGCCGTGACCGTACCCATCGCCTTCGCTCGGGCCGACGCAGTTCCCGGCCTGCCTCCGCACAGCGGCGTCACCTGGATCAGCTGGACGATGCGGACCGTCACTCTGAGCCTCTCTCCGACGATCGGCGCCCTGAGCCAGGGGACCTCCCTGCCGATCGCCCTCACCGCGGTGACGCTGATCGCGGTGCTGGCGCTGGCCCTGCAGCTGCGGACCCGGGGCGCTGAACCTCGAGGCGGCCCGGCGGGACCCTGATGTCGACCCTCGTCTCGACGGTCGGACCGATGCCGACGATAGGATGGATCCCATGGCTTCCGTCTCTCCCCCGACTGCCCCCGTCGGCACGCTGACCAAGGGCACCGTGAGCCCGCCGCGCCCGGTCCCGAACCACATCGAGAAGCCGAACTACGTCGGCCTGGACGCCCCGCCCGACTACACGGGCGAGAACGTCTACGACGCCGAGACCGTGGCTCGGATCCGCCGGGCGGGACGGCTCGCCGCCGACGCGATGGTCGCCACCGGGGAACAGATCAGGCCCGGGGTGACCACCGACGAGCTGGACGCCTTCGCCCATGACTACCTCACCTCAAGGGGCGCCTACCCGTCCTGCCTCTCCTACCGAGGCTTCCCCAAGGCGATCTGCACCTCCATCAACGAGGTCATCTGCCATGGGATCCCGGACTCCACCCCGCTGCAGGACGGCGACATCGTCAATCTCGACATCACCGCGTACCTCGACGGAGTCCATGGCGACCACAACCACACCTTCCTGGTGGGCGACGTCGACGAGGAGTCGCGCCTTCTCGTCGAACGCACCCATGAGGCGATGATGCGTGGCATCCGTGCGGTGAAGCCGGGGCGCCCCATCAACGTGATCGGCCGCTCCATCGAGTCCTATGCCAAGCGGTTCGGATACGGGGTGGTGCGTGAGTTCATCGGCCACGGCGTGGGCAAGGCCTTCCACACCGGCCTGGTGATCCCCCACTACGACACCGCCCCGGACCACTCCCAGCTGATGGAGCCGGGCATGGTGTTCACCATCGAGCCGATGCTGACTCTCGGCACCCGTCACTGGGACATGTGGGCCGATGACTGGACGGCAGTGACCCGGGACAGGAGGCGCACCGCCCAGTTCGAACACACGCTGGTCGTCACCGACGGCGGTTCCGAGATCCTCACACTGCCTTCGGGGGACGACGGCTGATCACTGCTCGCGGGTGACAGAGGTGACCTAGATCGCGTACACCGGCTATCCTGGTCCGTGGCCGGCTCGCAGGAGCGTCCGGTCGATCACATCCGGTGCGACGACGCACGTCCAGTCCCTGTGGCCCGCGAGCGGAGCCGAAGGCGCGTCGCCGACCGTCGGCCGTGCTCTTCTCGCCTCACCCCTTGGAGAGCAATGACCCAGTCTGACCAGTCCCAGCCCTTGGCCGCCCAGGCGGTGGCCCCGGCCAGCGTCGCCCTCGACCACCTGCCGAAGCGCGCCATCGGCATCGATGTGGGCGGCACCGGCATCAAGGGCGGGATCGTCAATCTACACAAGGGCAAGCTGGTCGGGGAACGCTTCCGCATCCCGACGCCGAGGCCTGCCACACCGGAGGCCGTGGCCGAGGTCATCAGCACCATCCTGGAGGAGCTGCTGGGGCGCGAGAAGGCTCCCGACCGGGACGAGCTGGCGGTGGGCGTGCTGGTGCCCGGCATCGTGATCGACAACGTGGTGCTCTCCGCGGCGAACATCGACGACTCCTGGATCGAATGCGACGCCGGCGAGCTTCTGCGCGAGCTCCCCGGGGACATCTTCACGTTCAACGACGCCGACGGTGCCGGCCTGGCCGAGGCGCGCTACGGCGCCGGCGCCGGGCGGTCGGGCTCCGTCCTGACCATCACCCTGGGTACAGGCATCGGCTCGGCCCTGGTGCACGACGGGGTGCTCGTGCCCAACAGCGAGCTGGGCCATCTGGAGTTCGAAGGCGAGGTCGCCGAGGTGGTGGCCTCCGCCGCTGCCCGGGAGCGGATGGACATGCCCTGGGATGAGTACGGGAGGCTCCTAGACCGCTATCTCACCCATGTGGAGCGGCTGTTCTCCCCCTCGCAGTTCATCATCGGAGGAGGCATCTCCAAACGCAGCGACGATTTCCTGCCGCAGGTCAGCAGCCCTCGCGCCCCCGTGGTTCCGGCACAGCTGAAGAACAACGCCGGCATCGTGGGCGCGGCCCTCTATGGAGCGGAACAGCGCGCCCTGGCCCAGCGATCCGACGCCGCGGATCTCGATCGCGTGGCCGCGGAGAAAGTTGCCGCTGAAGCCTGAGCTCCGGCCTCGTCCGCAGGGAGTCTTGGTATAGTTCAGACGCCGGTGCGCCCGTCCCCTGTCACCGCGCGACCACGGGACGAGGCCGCCGGTCCAGGGCCTTTAGCTCAGCTGGTAGAGCATCGCGTTTACACCGCGAGTGTCGTCGGTTCGATCCCGGCAGGGCCCACACGATCGGTGTCGTCCTCAGCCCATCGGACACCCGTCGCACCAGCGCATCTCCAGTCTCCTGACGCGGACTCGGTGAGGAGGCGCCACTCGGAACGAGGCACTCGATGTCCGCAGCTGTGGACCTGCACTATCCCTTCGACGGCCGGTGGCTGACGCAGAACAGCCCTGCCGATCGAGTGCCCAGCCACGGCACTGTCCTGTTCGCCGCCTCGTACGCCATCGACTTCGTGCCTGTGGACGACACCGGGCGCACCGCTCCGATCTCCCTGCGCTCACTTGTGCGCTCGGAATCACCGGACCGGTTCCCGGGCTTCGGCCGCCCGGTGCTGGCGCCGGTCGAGGGGGTCATCGTGGCGGCGCATGACGCCGAAGGCGATCACGCCGTCCATCGCGGGCTGCCCTCAGTCGGCTATGCCCTCACCCAGCGCTCCCGCGCGACCCAGGGCTGGGTCGCCCTCGCCGGCAATCATGTGTTCATCGATGCCGGCGGCGCCGTCATCGTCCTCTGCCACCTCCAGCAGGACAGTGTCTGCGTGGAGGTCGGGCAGAAGGTGCGTCCCGGCGACATGCTGGGACGCTGCGGGAACTCAGGCAACAGCACCGAACCGCACCTCCACCTTCAGGCGATGGACCGGTCCGACGTTGAGCGCGCCCGAGCTGTGCCCTTCACCTTGCGCGGCTCGCTGCCGCCCAATGGCGTGGTCGTCGACAGCGGGAAGGTCTGAGCCCCACCGAGCCTCCGATGACAGGAGCCCGGGTCCACGCTGATGCGTAGACCCGGGCTCCGGTCAGGTGCTGAGAGGCGCCGCTGACCGCGCGTGCGCTCAGTGCTCGTCGTAGTGGTCGCCATGGGCGGCGTGGCGGTGGCCGTCGTGGACGTAGTCCACGTGGTCCTCGTGCGGCACTGCTTCGTGGCCGCAGTTCTCGCCGTGCTGGTGCTCCTCGACGGTGTGCTCGGCAGCCTTGTGGTCAGTCATGGTGAGATCCTTCCGGGCCGTCGGTCGGCCGTCTTCGTGGTGTGAGACTCTTCGACGTGCGCGATGGCGTCATCGACGATATGTGCGACATGATCGTCCGCCAGGTGATAGTTCATGGCTTTGCCATGCCGGTCCGCCGCCACCAGCCCCGCCTGCTTCAAGGACCGCAGGTGCTGGGAGACCAACGGCTGCGACATTCCTGTCACCTCCACCAGTCTCCCCACCGTTCGGGGCGACTCGCCGAGCAGCTGCAGCAGCTGGAGCCTCGACTCATTGCCGAGGACTTTGAACAGCTGAGCAGCCGCCACCACACCGTGTTCGTCGTGCACAGCTCCACCTCACCACACATATAAATAGATTGCAATCTGTTTACCGGGAATCGTTCTCAAGGCCTTCAGAATAGGCGAGCCCCTGTCGGGCACGTCACCCGGCACCCCCACCCGGAGGACCCGCCCCACGCGGGGTCGCAGCCGGTGAGCTCGTGCCATCGACCGCTGGGTTAAGTAGACTGCCGAGCGTCCGTGTCGAGGACGACGAGGCACTGCCTACGTCACGGGCGAGGGAGCGGGACCCGGCGAGACGGTGGAGCTGCGCTCCATCATGCGACCCGGCGGGAAGAGGAGGAACCGTGCCTGACCCCCACACCGACGGCGGCTCTGCCGCCACCTCGCCTCGGCGGCACGCGCCGACGTCCCGCCGGACGATTCGTCTCTCCTTCCTGGTCGCGGCAGTCCTGGGCACGCTGCATGCGATTCCCAGCTTCTACTGGGCCCTGGGCGGCGAACGGCTGCTGCCACTGGTCGGACAGTGGGCCGTCGACGCCGTCAGGCAGGGCGACACCTCGTGGACGCTCCTCCTGCTGGCGACTGGTGTGCTGAAGCTCGCCGCCGCATGGGTGCCGATGCTCGCCGAGGAGGGCGGACTCCCCTGGCCCAAGCTGTGGCGAGCGACCTCCTGGGTGGGAGCCGTGGGCCTGATCCTCTACGGAGGTGCCGATATCGTCGCCGGCGGGCTCGTCCTGATGGGTGTCCTGGACGTCGAGGTCAGCGACCGAACCGGTCTCCTCGGGCACACCCTCCTCTGGGGTCCCCATTTCATGCTGTGGGGACTGGCACTGCTCGGTGCCCTGGTGCTGAGCCGGCGTGGTCCCGGAGCCTCGTCGCGATGATTCCGCCAGACTCCGTCGAGGTGTCAGCGAGGAGAGAGCAGCTCGATGCCAGGAGCATCAGCAGCCCCTGATCCCCCGGATGCGGCCGGATACAGGACCCCGACCCCGGTGACCGTCAGCCCGACCGCAGCACCGGCTCGCAGGGGGTCGGCGTTGAGCCGACGCACCCGGACGAGCTCCTTGAGCCCTTCCACCGCCACCACAGCCGTGGTGTCGTGGCCGAAGTACTGCGAGGACACCACGATCCCCGGCGTGCCCTGTTCGGTGAGCTCGATCTGCTCCGGACGCAGCATCACGGTGCCGTGCCCGGGTTGGCCGTCGGGGACCTCGGGCGAATTCTGAGGGGCCGTGAGCTCGGCTGCGTCCGGGGAGATCACTCGTATCTCACCCAGGGCCGTGGTGGCTCGGCCGGTGCCCGTGGTCCGCGCCGGGAGCAGCACCGACTCCCCGAGGAACTGTGCGGTGCGGGTGTCCCGCGGACGCCGGTAGACGGACTCTGGACTGCCGATCTGAGAGAGGCGTCCCTCCTGGAGCACGGCCACCTGATCTGCGAAGGACAGCGCCTCGTCCTGATCATGGGTGACCAGCACCGTGGTGGTGCCGGTGGTGGCGAGGATCTCACGCACTGCCTGACGAGTGGTCTCGCGGAGCCCCGCGTCCAGCGCGGAGAAGGGTTCGTCGAGCAGGATGACGTCAGGCCGGCGTGCCAGCGCCCGAGCCAGTGCGACGCGCTGCCGCTGGCCGCCAGAGAGCTGGTCGGGCCTCCGGCGAGCGTGCTCACGGTCCAGGCTGACCAGATCAAGGAGCTCCTCGACCCGGCGCCGGGTCTCCCTGCGTCGAGTCCCGCGCGGCAGGCCGAAGGCGATGTTGCCGGCGACGTCAAGGTGCGGGAAGAGCGCTCCGTCCTGCGCCACCAGGCCGATGCTGCGCCGATGTGGCGCCACGGCTGTGACATCGGCGCCGCGGAGCATCACGGCCCCGGATCCAGGGTCGAGGAAACCGGCGATGACCCGTAGCAGCGAGGTCTTTCCAGAGCCCGATGGCCCCACGATCGCGGTGGTGGTGCCGGCCGACACCTGCAGAG
Source organism: Nesterenkonia xinjiangensis (assembly GCF_013410745.1). Lineage (NCBI taxonomy): Bacteria > Bacillati > Actinomycetota > Actinomycetes > Micrococcales > Micrococcaceae > Nesterenkonia > Nesterenkonia xinjiangensis. The sequence continues at coordinate 3,496,217 of NZ_JACCFY010000001.1, forward strand.
CGATGTCGTGAAGAACCCGCTCCCCGCCGAAGCTGACCGCCACGCCTGTGACCTCCAGTCCCGCGGGGGTGGCGACATCGAGCGGACTCGACGCGGCCGCGGCAGGGTGGGGCTCGGATGTCGAGGTGTTCAGGGTCAGGGCGCTCATCGGACCTCCTTGAGCAGTCGAGAGATCATCATCCAGGCCGGGACCGCGGCGACGAGCACCAGCAGCGCCGCAAACGGTGCGGCGGCCGCATAGGATTCGTTGCCGGTGTAGGTCCACAGCCGCGTGGCCAGGGTGTCGAATCCGGTGGGTCGCAGCATGAGGGTCGCGGGAAGCTCCTTGATCACGGTCAGCAGCACCAGAAGCGCCCCGGAGATGATCCCCGGGAGCATCAGCGGCAGGGTGACCCGGGCGTAGGCCAGCAGGGGGCTCTTGCCGAGTGCGCGGGCGGCATCCTCAAGCTCGGGAGGGGCGCTCAGCGCGGAGGAGAACACCGGACCCAGGGCCAGCGGCAGCATGAGGGTGCAGTAGGCCAGGGTGAGAAGCCACATCGTCTGATAGAGCCCCGGGAGCACAGTGATGCCCAGCATGACCACAGAGAGCCCGATGACCACGCCGGGCAGCGAGTGCGCCAGATAGGCGGTGCGCTCGAGGAGTCGAGCGAGCACGGTGGGGCGCCGGGCGAGCCATAGGCCCAGCGGCACCGCGACCACGGTGGTCGCGGCCGCCGCGGCGCCGGCGGCCCACAGAGAGTTTCCCAGTGCGGCGAGGATCTCCCCGATCGATCCGGGCCGCGAGACCCCCTGGGCACTCCAGACACCGAGGGCGCACAGCGGCACGCCGAGCCCGACGACGACCGGCGCCCATCCCAGCAGCGCGGCCGGGGCCGCCCAGCGCCCCACATCGAGAAGCTCCGGGCGCGTGCGACTCGCCCCGGAGAGGCTCGCGTAGCGGGTTCCGGTGCGTCGGATGCGTCCCTCCGCAGTGAGCACGCAGAGGGTGAAGACCAGCAGCACCGAGGAGAGCGCAATGCCTCCCAGCCGGTCGAAGCCCATGGAGAAGCTGGTGAACACGGCACGGGTGAAGGTGTCTACGCGCAGGATCGACACGGCACCGAAGTCGGCGATGACGTAGACAGCACACAGCAGCCCTCCGGCCGTGATCGCCGGAGCGGCCTGCCGTGCGGTGACGGTGAAGAACGTGGTGACCGGTCCCCGCCCCAGTGACCGGGCCGCCTCCTCCTGACCGGGGTCGACGGCGACCAGCGCAGCGACTGCGGGAAGGTACACATAGGGGTAGGTCACCGACGTGATGACCAGCACAGCGGCGGCGAAGCCCTCGAAGGTGGTTCCTGGACTGATCAGGGCGTTCATCGACTGCCAGCCGAAGGCCGCCACGTAGGAGGGGATGGCCAGCGGCAGCGCAGCGGCTACGCCCAAGGCGAGGCGGCCGCGCACCCGGATCCGGGTCACCAGCACGGCGAGACCGACGCCGACGGCCACGCACAGCGCCGTGACCGCACCGGTCAGGGCCAGTGAGGTGACGGCGAGCCGCCCGCTGCGCGCGCTGAACACCACGTCGATGAAGTCCCCCGGCGGGTACTGGGCGGCTCGGACCACCAGGTAGGCCAGCGGCAGCAGTGCCACACCTGTGCCCACCAGGGCGGCCGCCCGCAGCCACCAGGGCACACCGACGGCTCCGCCCCTGCCGGGGGCGGAGCCGCGAGTGCGCCGGAGGCGTCCGGCGGTGGCCAGGGTGATGGGTCAGCCCACCAGCCCGGACTCGGTGATCATCTGCACGGTGGTCTCCAGGTCTTCCAAGGAGTTCAGGTCGATCTCAGGGACATCCAGGTCCTCCAGAGCGGGCATCCCTTCGGGTCCCTCCACACCCTCGATCAGCGGGTACTCCGCGGTCTCCTCCGCGAAGTAGCGCTGTCCGTCCTCACTGAGCAGGTGCTCCACCAGCGTCTGGGAGGCCTCGTGTTCCGCGTCGAACAGCCCGACGCCGGCCACGTTCACCAGGGCCCCGATGTCGCCGCCGCCGAAGAGGTGGTTCGCGATGTTCAGGTCGGCGGGATCCTGTCCGAGCTCTGCCGCACGACCGTAGAGGTAGTAGTGGTTGACCAGACCCATCTCGATGGCGCCGTCGGCGACATCGGACACAATCTCGCCGTTCTTCTCACGGATCTGTGGATCGTTCTCGGCCAGGCCGGTGAGGAAGTCCTCTGCGGCCTGCTCGCCCTCGACCTCGCGGTACGCGGTCACGAAGGACTGGAAGGACGCGTTGGTCGGGGCGACGCCGACGCGTCCTTCGTACTCGGGCTCGGTGAGCTCGGCCACCGAGTCGGGCAGGTCCTCCTCGTCGAGGAGGTCCGTGTTGTAGACCAGAGTGCGAGCCCGGCCAGAGACGCCGATCCAGTGGTCCTCCGCGTCGCGGAACGCCTCCGGAACCTGGCCGCGGGTCTCAGCGTCGAGCTCGTCGAAGAGCCCCTCCTGAGCCACCGCGCCGAGAGCACCGGCATCCTGGGCGAGGAAGACGTCCGCCGGGGTGTCCTCTCCCTCTTCGAGGATCTGGGCCGCGAGCTCGGCGGTGTCGCCGTAGCGGACCTCTACCTCGATCCCCGAGTCCTCGGTGAACTGATCGATCAGCGGCTGGATGAGCTCCTCGTTGCGTCCGGAGTACAGCACGAGGCTGTCCTGACCGGCTTCGGCCTGCTCGCCGGCGCCGTCCTCCTGGTCATCGGCGGCGTTGCCGCAGGAGGTCAGCGTCAGGGCCAGCAGCGCAAGGGCCGCCGGCATCAGAGTGCGAGTCATCGGATGAGTGTCCTTTCCAAGGGGCGTTGCAGGTGCCCGGGCCGATGGACGTCCCGGGGTGCCCGGACGCCCGGAGCCGTGGCCCGGTCTGCGTGACTGTCGGAGTGGTGCGTGGCGACCGCGGGTGCGGTCCTTGGTGTGCGACAGCGCGTGCCCGACGTCCCCGACGGGCACAGTGCCACAGTATACGCAAGGCGGGTGTTCACTAATTGAGCCCCGGCGCCCTCCAGCGGAGTGAGGCACCCCTTGCCTGTCACATGACGCGCGTCAGCTGCTGGATGTCGCGCGTCAGCACCACGGAATATGACACGTCGGGGCCATCGGGCCCCGGCCCCCGATGGCCGCGGCGGGCTGAGATGATGAACCCATGGACGCCTCCCCCGCTGACCGGCCCTCGCCCGTCACCCTGCACCGCTCCGTCACGCTGAGCGATGTCGCCGAGTATGCCTATGCCTCCACCGTCCCCGCCGGAGCCCGACTGGCCTTCCTGGCCGGCTCCTGCCCGCTCGACGCCTATGGGCGGACCGTCGCCGTCGGCGACGTCGCGGGCCAGGCCCACCGGTGTGTGGAGAACCTGCGCACGGTGCTCAGCGAGCTCGGTGCCGACCTGAGCCATGTGGCCACCACCCGCGTGCTGGTCGCCTCGTCCCGGCAGCAGGACCTCGTCGCGGCCTGGGAGGTCGTCCGCGACAGCTTCGGCGCCCACGACGTGCCCAGCACCCTCGTCGGTGTGGCCGCCCTCGGCTACGACGACCAGCTCGTGGAGATCGAGTCCACGGCGGTCCTCGACGCGGAGCCGGCCGCTCAGCTGACGCCGAGGGCCTCCTGGATGGGCCCGGAGACGAAGTAGAGCACGAACAGCACGGCCGTGACGTACATCAGCGGATGCACCGCACGAGCCTTGCCGCGAAGCACCTTGATGACCACGAAGGTGATGAAGCCGGCACCGATGCCGTTGGTGATCGAGTAGGAGAACGGCATCATCACCACGGTCATGAACGCCGGGATGGCGATCTCCACGTCCGTCCAGTCGATCCGGGTGATCTGCTGCATCATCAGGAACCCGACGAGCACCAGCGTCGCCGAGGCCGCCTCGGTCGGGATCACGGCTGCCAGCGGAGCGAGGACGATGGTGGCCAGGAACAGCAGGCCGGTGACGACGTTGGCCAGGCCGGTGCGGGCGCCGTCGCCGACTCCGACGGTGGACTCGATGAACCCGGAGTTCACCGAGGTCGAGCCCAGGCCGCCGCCCATGGTGCCGATCGCATCGGAGACCATGATCCGGCGTGAATAGGGGATGTCGCCCTTCTCGTCCTTGATCCCTCCGGCGTTGGAGACGCCCACCATCGTGCCCAGCAGGTCGAAGAAGTTGGCCAGCAGCAGGGTGAAGATCGCCAGCGACGCGGCGATGATCCCGATGTTCTGCCAGGATCCCAGCAGGCTGAACTCGCCCAGGAGCGAAAGGTCCGGAAGGGTGAACCAGTCCTGGTCCAGCGTCGGCACGGAGAGCCCCCAGCCGAAGGGGTTCTCCTCGCCGTCGGGACCGGTCTGCGGGCCGACTCGGAAGATCGATTCCACCGTGATCGCCAGGACCGAGGCGCCGATGATGGAGTAGAGGATGGCCCCGCGCACCTTCGCCGCCCACATGGCGAACAGCGCGAACAGGGCCACCAGGAAGATCAGCAGCGGCCACCCGAAGAGGAAGCCGCCCACCCCGAGCTCGAGCCCGACGCCGCCGGAGTTCTGGATGAACCCGGCGTTCATCATGCCGATCAGGGCGATGAACAGCCCGATGCCGACGCTGATCGCCGTCTTCAGCGGCGACGGCACGGCGTTGAAGATCGCCGAGCGGAAACCGGTGAGCACGAGGATCAGCAGGATGAAGCCCTCGATGACCACCAGACCCATCGCGTCTGCCCAGGTCATGCCGGGCAGCACCACGATGCCGTAGGTGATGAACGCAGACAGACCCAGCGACGAGGACACCGCCATCGGGAACTTGCCGATGACGCCCATCAGGATGGTCAGCACTCCGGAGATCAGCGAGGTCGCCGCGGCGACCGCGGGCAGGTTGGGCTCGGTCCCTCCGCCCAGGTAGTGCCCCGTGGAATCCGCCGCGGCGCCGATGATCAGGGGATTGAGCACGATGATGTAGCTCATGGCCAAGAACGTGGCCAGTCCTCCACGGACCTCGCGCCCGATGGTCGACCTACGCTCGGAGATGTGGAAATAGCGGTCGAGGACGCCCAGCTGCGTCCTTGGGGAACTCTGAACACTCACGGGGACCCACTCTAAGCGATCAGCACCCGGGCGTCCGCCGGCCCTTCCCCACGCGTCACCGAGGAGGACCTCCTGCCGGCCCCTCCTCGGGCGCTCCGTCCACGAAGACCCTTCGCCCGGCGAACCACCCGGCCATGCCCTGCACACCCACCACCACCAGGAGCACCTGCAGCACCGGCAGCCAGGAGCCCGCGACGTCGACCAGCACGCCTGCCGCCAGCGGCCCGAGGCCGGCCACCAGATACCCGATGCCCTGTGCCATCCCGGCCAGCCGGGCCGCCTGCTGCGGTGTGCGCGCCCGCAGCGAGACCATGGTCAGGCTCACCAGCAGCGTCGCCCCGGAGGCGAATCCCGAGATCAGACACCAGATCGGGAGCAGCTCCGGAGCGAAGGCCATGCCCGCCACTCCGAGGCCCATCATCGCCGAGAGTCCGACGGCGATGACCCGCTGATCGCTGGTGCGCTGCATGAGCGGCCCCACCACCAGGCTCGCGACGATCCCCATCGCCTGATAGCCGGACAGCCACCAGCCCGCCACCGCCGGTGTGACGCCCTGATAAGTCTGGATCGAGGGCAGCCACGTGAGCATCACATAGAAGACCGCAGACTGAAGCCCGAAGTAGGCGGTCACCTGCCAGGCGACGGGCGAGCGGAGCAGCGCACGGCCGGGACGCCCTGCCGGGCCTGCGCCGCTCCTTCCCGTCACGCCCTCGGTGCCCCGCCCCTCGAGGGGGACGAGGTCCTGCCGGCCGAGCCGCACAGGGCCCTCACGCACAGGGCCCTCACGCAGAGCGCCCCGAGGCCGAGGTGGACCGCGCCGCACCCAGATGCCGGCCGTCGCGAGAGCGAGCAGCGCCGCGGCACCGAGGGTCAGCTCCCAGCCCCACCAGCTCGGCCAGGGGCACCGCCACTCCGGAGGCGACCGCCGCCGCGCCCACCAGCGTCGCGGTGTAGAGACCGGTCATGAGCGGGACCTGGTGGGGGAAATCACGCTTGACCACTGCCGGGACCAGCACATTGCCCACGGCGATGGCCGCCCCGATGATCGCCGTGCCCAGATACAGGGTCCACGCCCCGCTGGGCATCTGGCCACCGGGCAGCGAACGCAGCACCGTGCCGCCTGCCAGCACGACGAGGCCCACCAGGATGCTGCGCTCCATGCCGATCCGAGCCGAGAGACGATGCACCAGCGGCGAGAACACGCCCAGACTCAGCACGGGCAGGGCCCCGAGCAGACCGAGGGCGCTCGGGCTGATCCCGTTCTCCACACCGATCTGCTCGATCAGCGGGCCGACGACGGTGATCGCCGGGCGCAGATTGGCGGCCACCAGAAGCACGGTGGCCAGGAGCAGCAGGCGCGAAGGCCCCGCGGAGGGGGCATCGGCCGCGGTCATGCGGCGCGGCCGAGCTCGACCAGAGCCTCCTGCAGGTCACGCGACTGGTGGGCAGGGACGTGCTGGACGTGGCGGACCCGCAGAGCCGGGTCAAGGATGTAGCTGGTCCGCGTGGGGGCCCCGCGGGCCTCGTCGAAGGCGCCGCAGCCCCGGGCGACGGCGCCGTGGGGCCAGAAGTCGCTCAGCAGGTCGAAGCCGAGCTCAGCCTCCGTAGGGGCCAGGTGCTCGGCGTAGGCGCGCAGAGCATGGACGGCGTCACAGCTGATGGCGACCGCCCGGGCGCCCAGCTCCGCCAGGTCGCCGCGCGCCGCGTGCAGAGCCGCGAGCTCGGAGCCGCAGACGCGGCTGAAGGCGAAGGGATAGAACATCACCAGGGCCGGCGCCCCGGCGAGCTGCTCCAGGGAGAGGTCCTCCCCGTGGTGGGTGCGGCCCCGCAGGGACGGGATCCGGTCCCCCACGCGCAGCTGTCCGGTCACCCCTGGGCCTGCACCGTCGCGTCGGATCCGTGCCGCACCGGTCACTTGCGCGGCATGAGGCGCGCCGCGGCCCAGTGAGCACACACTCCGGCCGAGGAGGTCACGTGCAGCCCGGCGTTCGGCGCGGCGTCCTGGATCTCCACCGGAGCGACATAGCCGTCACGACCGGAGCGCGGGGTGAGCAGCCAGACGACCCCTCCCTCATCGAGGGTGGTCAGCGAGTCCACCAGCGCATCGGTGAGGTCTCCGTCGCCTTCGCGGAACCACAGGAGCACGGCGTCGACGACCTCATCGTCGTCCTCGTCGACCAGCGGCTCGTCGAGCAGATCCTCCAGGGCATCTCGGAAGGCGTCGTCGACGTCGTCGTCCACGCCGATCTCCTGGACGAGGGAATCGGACGAGAAACCCAGCTCCCCCAGCAGTCCGGATGTCTCGACCACATTGGTCGCGGCGTCGTAGAGCTGCCCGGTCTCAGCACTCAACGGGTCCTCGGCAGCGGCTGCCTGACTCACCTCGGGCGTCACTTCCTCTCATGTCATGGGACAGAGGACGACGGCGTGTGCCGCGCCTCTCACAGGCAACGTTACGTCCCCAGGGCGCTCGGTGGGAAGTGCGACACCTGGTGTTCCGGGTAGAGTTGCCGTGACGACGCGCGCCCGCACCCTGACGAGCGTGCCTGACCTCCACGGCGTCGCCGAGGACCATCCCTGTCCTCGGGCCACCGGCGTTGTCCTTCGATTTTTGAGAGAGGTGCTTGTGAGCGCTGGTGAAGAGATCTCGCATATTCGCAGTGGTCTGACCAATCAGCTTCCGGATCGTGATCCTGAAGAGACTCAGGAATGGTTGGAGTCTTTTGATCAGTTGGTCCAGGCTCATGGCACCGAGCGAGCGGAATACATCATCCGGACTCTGCTGCAGCGGGCAGGGGCGAAGTCCATCGAGGTCCCGATGGTGACCACCACTGATTATGTGAACACGATCCCGGTGGATCAGGAGCCAGAGTTTCCTGGTGATGAAGCCATCGAGCGCAGGTTCCGCCGGATTCTGCGCTGGAATGCTGCGGTGATGGTCCATCGTGCTCAGCGTGATGGTGTAGCAGTGGGTGGGCATATCTCCTCCTATGCCGGAGCAGCGACGCTCTATGAAGTCGGGTTCAATCATTTCTTCCGGGGCGCGGATCATCCCGGGGGTGGGGACCAGGTCTTCTTCCAGGGCCATTCCTCGCCGGGCAACTATGCCCGGGCCTATCTGGAGGGTCGGCTGAGTCAGGCGCAGCTGGATGGATTCCGTCAAGAGATCTCTAAGGCCCCAGAGGGGCTGAGCTCGTATCCGCATCCACGGCTGATGCCTGATTTCTGGCAGTTCCCCACGGTCTCGATGGGCATCGGACCGATGAACGCGATCTATCAGGCCCAGTTCAACCGGTATCTGGAACATCGAGGCATCAAAGACACCAGTGATCAGAACGTGTGGGCCTTCCTCGGTGATGGCGAGATGGACGAGCCCGAGTCCCGGGGGCTGTTGCAGCACGCGGCCAATGAGAAGCTGGATAACCTGCATTTCGTGATCAACTGCAATCTGCAGCGCCTCGATGGTCCGGTGCGTGGCAATGGCAAGATCGTCCAGGAGCTGGAGGCCTTCTTCCGGGGTGCGGGCTGGAACGTGATCAAGGTCCTCTGGGGTCGGGAATGGGATGATCTGCTGGCCGCTGATGAGGATGGCGAGCTGGTCCGGATCATGAACGAGACCCTGGATGGGGACTATCAGACCTATAAGGCCGAGTCTGGGTCCTTCGTGCGGGAGCATTTCTTCGGGCGTTCGGCCAAGACCAAAGAGATGGTCGCTGATCTCTCCGATGATGACATCTGGGGACTCAAGCGTGGTGGTCATGATTATCAGAAGGTCTACTCGGCCTATCAGGCCGCAGTGCAGACCAGCGGTAAGCCCACGGTGATCCTGGCCCAGACGGTCAAGGGCTATGGGCTGGGTCCTAGCTTCGAGGGTCGTAATGCCACCCATCAGATGAAGAAGCTGACCATCGAGGACCTCAAGCGTTTCCGCGATACCCTGCGGATCCCGATCAGTGATGAACAGATCGAGGCTGATCCCTATCAGGTGCCCTATTACCATCCTGGTGAGGACTCTGAGGAGATCACCTATCTGCGGGCTCGTCGGGCTGCTCTGGGTGGGCCTCTGCCGGCACGCAGGGTGGCTAAGAACACTCTGGAGCTGCCCGGGGAGAAGGCATATGCCCAGGCTAAGAAGGGCTCGGGCAAGCAGCAGGCCGCGACCACGATGGCTTTTGTGCGGCTGCTCAAGGATCTGATGCGTGATAAGAACATCGGGGCTCGGATCGTGCCGATCGTGCCCGATGAGTCCAGGACCTTCGGGATGGATTCCTTCTTCCCCACCGCGAAGATCTATAACCCCAAGGGGCAGAACTATCTGGCAGTGGATCGTGAGCTGATGCTGGCCTATAAGGAGTCTGCCCAGGGTCAGATGCTTCATCCCGGGATCAATGAGGCCGGTGCTACTGCGGCGTTCACTGCGGCAGGGACCTCTTATGCCACTCATGGGGAGCCGATGATCCCGGTCTATGTGTTCTATTCGATGTTCGGCTTCCAGCGCACTGGGGACTCGTTCTGGGCGGCAGCGGATCAGTTGACCAGAGGATTCATCATCGGTGCGACCGCGGGTCGGACCACTCTGGCAGGGGAAGGGCTGCAGCATCTGGATGGGCATTCCCCGATCCTGGCCGGGACCAATCCCGCGGTGAAGCATTATGATCCAGCCTTTGGCTACGAGATCGCTCATATCATCGAACATGGACTCTTCGAGATGTATGGCGATCATGACGGTGATCATGACCTGATGTATTACCTCACGGTCTATAACGAGCCGGTCACTCATCTGCCCGAACCTGAGGACCTCGATGTTGAAGGTGTCATCGGGGGCATCTATCGATTGGCCACTGCGGAATCGGCCGGGCTGGGAGAACACCTCAACAACCAAGACCCGGAGGGTCCGGCTGATCAGGGTCCGGTGGTTCAGCTGCTGGCCTCGGGGGTGGCGGTGCCGTGGGCGTTGGAGGCTCAGCGGCTCTTGGCCACTGATTGGGGTGTCGGGGCTGATGTGTGGTCGGTGACCTCTTGGAATGAGCTGCGTCGTGAGGCTCTGCGGGTCCAGGAATCAGCGATGCTGGATCCCGATCGTGAGCCTGGGGAGCCCTTTGTGGCCCGGCAGCTGGCTGGGGCGCGGGGTCCGATCATCGCGACTACTGATTTCTCTACTCAGGTCCCGGACCAGATCCGGCAGTTCCTGCCTCATGACTTCGCCACGCTAGGTGCTGATGATTTCGGGATCTCTGATACCCGGGCTGCCGCGCGCAGGCATTTCCGGATTGATGCTCATTCCATGGTGATTCGTGGGCTGCAGATGCTGGTCCAGCAGGGCCAGATCGATGCCGGGGTCCCTGAGGACGCGATCCGCAAGTATCGCCTTGCTGATGTCAATGCGGGCAGTACTGGAAGCACTGGTGGAGACGCCTGAACCACACCACCACCACTGAAGTACCGTATGCACCGGAGGGTGCCGGCGTCCTGACACAGGACGTCGGCACCCTCCGGTGCATACGGAGAAGACGCGGAAGGGCTTTGTAGGTGATGCACAACTGGCCGGTCACCTTCCCCGCGGGCTAGGCTCGGGGCCATGACCGCCTCCGCACCGCAGGTGCCTCCCCGCGTCCGGGTCTCCGAGGCGTCACTGAACGTGCTGCGGTCGCACACCGACCAGCTGACCACCGCTGTGAACCTCCATCTGGAGGGCACCTTGCCGTGGTATCGGCAGCTCACCACCGACGAGCGCGCCTCGCTGCGACTCATCGCCCAGCGCGGCATCATGGGGCTAGTCAACTGGCTGGACAATCCGCAGACCCGCTCCCTGCCGCTGGTCAACGAGCTGCTCGGCTCCGCTCCCACGGACCTGATGCGCAGCATCTCGCTGCAGCGGGCGCTGCAGCTGATCCGCACCATCGTCGAGGCCGTGGAGCACCGCCTGCCCGGTCTCGTTCCCGTCGGGGACCAGCAGGGCATGCTCGAAGCCGTGCTCCGCTACTCCCGCGAGGTCGCCTTCGCCATCGCCGACGTCTATGCCCGTGCGGCGGAGTCCCGCGGCGCCTGGGACTCCCGCCTGGAGGCGCTGCTGGTGGATGCGGTGCTTCGCGGAGAGGCCAGCGAACAGATCACCTCCCGTGCCTCGGCGGTGGGCTGGGGAAGCACCTGTGGCGTCGTGGTCGTCGTCGGGCCGGCCCCGGAGCAGGCCGACGCCGCCTTCATGAGTCACCTGCGCCGCCAATGCGTGCGCTTCGCCGCGGACGCGGTCGTCGGTGTCCAGGGAGACCGACTGGTGCTGCTGCTCGGCGGGGTCACGGACCTCGACACCGGCCTGGAGCGCATCATGCCCAGCTTCGGCCCAGGGCACGTCGTCTACTCCCGCATCGAGGGATCCATCGACCAGGCGCACCGCTGCGCCCAGGCCGCCTACTCCGGGCACGCTGCGGCCCCCGCATGGACGCTCGCACCGAACCCCGTGCCCGCAGACGACCTGCTTCCCGAGCGAGCCCTGGCCGGGGACGACACCGCCCGCCAGATGCTCCGCGACGCGATCTTCGCCCCCCTCGCCGAGGCCGGCAACGGTCTTCTGGAGACCGTGACCGCCTACATCAGCGCCGGGCACTCCCTGGAGGGAACCGCTCGCGAACTCTACGTGCACCCGAACACAGTGCGGTACCGACTCCGACGGGTCACCGACATCACCGGCTGGGACCCCACCGAGCCTCGCGACGCGTACGTCCTCCAGACCGCTCTGGCCGTCGGTCGCCTGTAGACTCGTGCAGGCGTCCGGTTTGTAGAGACCCCACAAAAGTACCCGGAGAGCTTGGTCTCACCGTGCCCCGCTCCGAGCAGCCGCGATATGGAAAGTTGGTAATGTGCTAGCGATCGTATGCCCAGGACAGGGTTCCCAGACCTCAGGCTTCCTCGCCCCGTGGCTCGAGGAGGCCGATTCTCGTGAGACCCTCCAGGCCTGGTCCGAGGTCGCCGGTACGGATCTGCTCCACCACGGCACCGAGTCCGACGAGGAGACGATCCGCGACACCGCCGTCGCACAGCCCCTCATCGTCGCCGCCTCGCTGCTCGCCGCCCGCGCACTAGGCCTCGCGCCCGGCATGCGCCCAGGCGATGCGGACGCCGCCCAGCTGATGCTGGCCGGCCACTCCGTGGGCGAGGTCCCTGCGGCCGCGCTGGCCGGGGTGCTCACGGAGGAGCAGGCGCTGACGCTGATCCGGGTGCGCGCCCAGGGCATGGCCGAGGCGGCCGCCGCAGAGTCCACGTCGATGGCCGCCGTGATCGGCGGGGTCGAGGACGAGGTCCGTGAGTCCATCACGTCCCATGGGCTGACGCCTGCCAACGCCAACGGACCGGGCCAGATCGTCGCCGCCGGCACCGCCGAGCGCATCGCGGCCCTGGAGGCTGCGCCCCCGGCTCGTGCTCGGGTCATTCCGCTGAAGGTCGCCGGAGCGTTCCACACCGAGCATATGGCTCCTGCTCAGCAGGCCCTGAGGGACGCCGTCGCCGATTTCGAGGTGGCCGACCCCGAGGTGCGTCTGCTCTCCAACCGTGACGGGCAGGCCGTGGCCTCCGGTGCCGAGGTGCTGGACCGCCTGGTGGACCAGGTGACCCGCCCGGTCCGGTGGGACCTCTGCATGGAGTCCATGAAGGCCGCCGGCGTGACCGGTGTGCTGGAGCTGCTGCCAGGAGGCACCCTGACCGGTCTGGCCAAGCGCGGTCTCAAGGGCGTGGCGTCCCTCGCCGTGAAGTCCCCTTCAGACCTGGACTCCGCGCGAGAGTTCATCCGAGACCATGCCTGAGTCGAGTCCCCGACTCAGCGCATCGACCACCGCACCATTGAGCAGGCAAGGACAGCTTCCGTGACAGCCACCCTCAACCAGCCAGAGACCGTCACCGGCACACAGGTGATGGGCATCGGCGCCTACCGCCCGGACGTGATCGTCGACAACGATCAGATCTGCCAGTGGATCGATTCCTCGGACGAATGGATCCGCCAGCGCACCGGCATCCGCACCCGCCACCGTGCTCCCGCCGACGTCTCCGTGGTGGACATGGCCACCGGCGCCGCCCGCGAGGCGATCGAGAAGGCCGGCCTCACCGGTGAGGACATCGGGGCCATCATCGTCGCCACCGTGACCCATCCGTACCAGACCCCGTCGGCGGCGGCCGCCGTTGCTCACCAGATCGGCTCCACCCCGGCCGCGGCCTTCGACATCTCCGCCGCCTGCGCAGGGTACTGCTACGGCATCGCCCAGGCAGACTCCTTCGTCCGCTCCGGCCTGGCGAAGCATGTGCTCGTCATCGGCGTGGAGAAGCTCTCCGACGTCATCGACAACCACGAGCGCAGCATCTCCTTCCTGCTCGGCGACGGTGCAGGCGCCGCCGTCGTCGGCCCCTCCGAGACTCCCGGGATCTCCCCCAGCGTGCTCGGATCCAACGGCGAGAAGTGGGACGCCGTGGCCATGACCGGCTCGCTGCTTCCGATGCGCGATGCGCTCCGCGACGCGCGAGCGAGCGGCGACGCCGCCGAGCTGCTGGACCCGGAGAGGGACCTCTGGCCGACACTTCGCCAGGACGGACCCACGGTGTTCCGCTGGGCGGTCTGGGAGATGGCCAAGACCGCGCAGAAGGCCCTCGACGCCGCGGGGGTCACCGCGGAGGACCTGGTCGCCTTCGCCCCGCACCAGGCCAACATCCGCATCATCGACGAGATGGTCAAGCAGCTCAAGCTGCCCGAGCATGTCACCGTGGGGCGAGACATCGCGGACGCGGGAAACACCTCGGCGGCGTCCATCCCGCTGGCCGTCCACCGCCTGCTCGAGGAGAACCCCGAGCTCTCCGGCGGTCTGTGCCTGCAGATCGGCTTCGGCGCAGGTCTGGTCTACGGCGCCCAGGTCATCCGGCTGCCCTGATCGGGCCGTTGAGGAGACCACCACAGATGTCCTGGCCCCACGGCACACGCGCCGCAGGCCAGGCCGAGAGCGTCAGGGACACCTGAGGCGCACATCACCACCCGTACGAGCGACACGTACGACTGAGAAGAAGGGAGCAGCCCCGTGGCTGACAAGAACGAGATCCTCGCCGGACTGGCTGAGATCGTCAATGAGGAGACCGGCCTGGAGACCGAAGAGGTCCAGCTGGAGAAGTCCTTCACCGAGGACCTGGACATCGACTCGATCTCGATGATGACCATCGTGGTCAACGCCGAGGAGAAGTTCGACGTGAAGATCCCCGATGAAGAGGTCAAGAACCTCTCTACGGTCGGCGACGCCGTCACCTTCATCGCCGACGCCCAGGGCTGACCACCTGACCTCGGTGTCCAGGGAGCGGGCCAGTGCCATGGCGCCGATGATCTCGGCCGCGGCGCCGGCCCGCTCCCGACTGAAGCACCCACCACCCACCACTGACCAGAGGTAGATCCATGACACGCCGTCTCGTCATCACCGGCCTCGGCGCCACCACTCCCATCGGCGGCGACGTGCCGACCCTGTGGAAGAACGCCCTGGCCGGGACCCCGGGCGCCAAGACCCTCGAGCACGACTGGGTCGAGAAGTACCAGCTCCCCGTCACCTTCGCCGCGGAGGTCGAGGTCGAGCCCGCCGAGGTGCTCGCCCGTCCCGAGACTCGCCGCATGGACCGTTCCACCCAGCTGGGCATGGTGGCTTCCCGCCAGGCCTGGAAGGACTCCGGCCTCGACGAGGCCGACGTCGACCCGGAACGTCTCGGCGTCTCCTTCGCCACCGGCATCGGCGGGGTGTGGACCCTGCTGGACTCCTGGGACACGCTGCGTGAGCGCGGGCCCCGCCGTGTGATGCCGATGACCGTTCCGATGCTCATGCCCAACGGCGCGGCAGGTGCGATCAGCCTGGACCTGGGTGCCCGTGCCGGCGCCCGCACCGCTGTCTCCGCCTGCGCCTCGGGCACCGAGGCTCTGGAGGTCGCGATCCGGATGCTGCGTGAGGGCGAGGCCGACATCGTGCTCGCCGGCGGCACCGAGGCTGCCATCCACCCGCTGCCGCTGGCCGCGTTCTCCTCGATGCAGGCGCTCTCCCGCCGCAATGACGACCCGGCCGCGGCTTCACGTCCCTACGACGTCGACCGTGACGGCTTCGTCATGGGAGAGGGTGCGGGAGCCTTGGTCGTGGAGACCGAGGAGCACGCCAAGGCCCGCGGCGCGAAGATCTATGCGGAACTGGCCGGCGCGGCCGTGACCTCGGACGCGCACCACATCACCGCCCCCGACCCCGAGGCGATGGGGGCATCGCGTGCGCTGCGCAAGGCTCTCGACGATGCCGGCGCCTCCGTGGAGGACGTCAGCCACGTCAACGCGCACGCCACCTCCACCCCGGTCGGCGACAAGCCGGAGTATGCCGCTCTGAAGTCCGCCTTCGGTGACCGTCTCGACGAGATCTGCATCTCTGCGACGAAGTCACAGACGGGTCACCTCCTGGGCGCTGCCGGAGCTGTGGAGTCGCTGCTGACCGTTCTGGCTCTGCACGACCGCAAGGCCGCAGTGACGATCAACCTGGACAACCAGGATCCGGAGATGCCGCTGGACGTGGTCACCGGCCAGGCGCGCGAGCTGCCTTCCGGCGACCAGGTCGCGCTGTGCAACTCCTTCGGCTTCGGAGGTCACAACTCGGTGGTGGCCTTCCGCACCGTCTGAGTCGCTGAGGACAGAAGAGGACAGAAGAAGGGCGGCCTGCCAGGATCTGAGATCCTGGCAGGCCGCCCTGTCTCACGCTGTGGGAAGCGCAGCCGCGTGGGAAGCGAACGCCCGGAGGCGGTTCAGCGGCGGATCATAGGACCGGCGAGCGGAGGAGGGCCTCACCGGGCCGAGTGGTAGGTGCACCGCGCGTGCAGGTGGCGCGGCAACATCGACGTGGGTACTCAGCCGACTCGATGGAGCCAGCGGACCGGAGCGCCCTCGGCGGCGTGACGGAAGGGGTCGAGCTCCTCGTCCCAGGCCTCTCCCAGGGCCAGCGAGAGCTCCTGGTAGACCACGGAGGGATCACCGGCGCCCATCTCATAGGCGTAACGGACGCGGTCCTCGGAGACCATGATGTTCCCGTGGACGTCGGTGGTGGCGTGGAAGATACCGAGCTCCGGGGTGTGTGACCAGCGGCTGCCGTCGCAGCCCGCACTCGGGTCCTCAGTGACCTCGAAACGCAGGTGCGCCAGGCTCCGCAGGGTGGACGCGAGCGTGGCGCCGACCCCCTGGGGGCCGCGCCAGCTGAGTTCGGCACGGTAGGTTCCCGGCTCGGCGGGCTGGGGCTCCCACTGGAAGTCCACTCGGGCATCGACCACCGACGAGACCGCCCACTCGATGTGTGGGCAGAGCGCGGCGGGCGCCGAGTGGATGTGCAGGACACCCCGGGCCGTGTGTACAGACATATCCATCCTCCGTAGTGCTGTTGGTACGTCTTCCCCTACGACCGACAGCGCTGATCCGGATGATGGATTGCTGGTGTGAAGTTGTGGCTCGACAATTGTGCATGACGTGCAGCTCATCTGCCAAGCCGGGCCCGGAGTCTTCTCCGGCCCGTGGAGCGGGCGACTGACCCGGACTCCGTGCACAGCTTAACAGGTGAGCTGCCAGGAGGACACCCTCTGAGCCTGCTGTGTCCGGCTCCCGGCGGGCAGGAGCGTAGGGGCAGGGACCCAGGTCCGCTCAGGCCCGGGGATGGGCCTGACCATAGGCCTCGCGCAGGCCCTCCACCGAGACATGGGTGTAGAGCTGAGTGGTGGAGAGTGACGCATGGCCGAGCAGCTCCTGGACGGTGCGCAGATCAGCGCCGCCGTCGAGCAGGTGGGTGGCGGCGGTGTGCCGCAGCGCATGCGGTCCCCGGGCGGCTGTGGTGCCCAGGGCCTCGAGAGCGTCGTCCACGACCTTGCGGACCACCCGCTGGTCGATCCTGCCCCCGCGACGGCCCACGAACATCGCGTCCCCCGAGCCCGGGGTCTCCAGGACGGGACGTCCTTCAGCGGTCCACCTCATCAGGGCCCGCTCAGCAGGCACGCCGTAGGGCACCATGCGCTCCTTGTTCCCCTTTCCGAGCACCCGGACCATGCGGCGGTCTGCGGCGAGGGAGGAACGGTCCAG
This sequence comes from Nesterenkonia xinjiangensis, assembly GCF_013410745.1. Classification (NCBI taxonomy): domain Bacteria; kingdom Bacillati; phylum Actinomycetota; class Actinomycetes; order Micrococcales; family Micrococcaceae; genus Nesterenkonia; species Nesterenkonia xinjiangensis. Next base: position 3,513,396 of record NZ_JACCFY010000001.1, read on the forward strand.
TCCGACGAGCTCGGCCACACGCATCCCGGTGGCATAGAGCATCTCCACCATGGCGAGGTCACGCAGCGCCAGCGCGTGGTGCTCGGGGTGCTGCTCGCGGTCTGCGGCGGTGGATGCGCACCGTTCCGCGAGCCGACGGGTCAGCTCCTCGACGTGTCGGTCCTGGAGCACGTCGGGAAGGCGTCCCCCGCGCCGTGCCGTGCGCAGCCGGACGGAGGGATCCTCCTGCAGGGCTCCCCTCCGGTGTGCCCACGCGGTGAAGCTGCGCACCGCGGCGGTCTTGCGGTTGAGCGAGGCGCGGCTCAGTCCGCCGTCGTGGAGGTCTGCCAGCCAGGTCCGCAGGTGCGGGAGGTCCAGCTGGGCCAGCGGCCCGCAGGCCTGGGCGAGCTGGCGGAGGTCGGTGCGGTAGGAACGGACGGTGTGCGGGGACAGTCCCCGCTCGTGCTCCAGATGGCCGATGAAGTCCTCGAGCAGCGGGTCCTCGCCGGATCGCGACTGTCCTGTCGGCCGTCGCCTGTCGGGCTGCGGCCCCTCAGGGTCGGAGATGGCCTGTCCGCTCATGTGCGCAGTCTATCGGCGACGGCGCTGGATCCGGTCCCGGCCATGACACTCGACGGTGGGCGTCACCCGCCCAACTGGGAGCCCAGCGACCTGCCCCAGTGGCCACCTGACTCACGGGCGAGGCCCCGGCGCTGCAGCCTGGTGAGCCCGGCCAGCACCTGAGACATGGGCAGCCCGGCGACCTCGGAGACCTTGCCCGGGGCACTGAGTCGTCGCAGCGGGAGGGCATCGAAGAGCAGCCGGTCAGCCTGGCTGAGTCCGTCCACCACCTCCGGTCTCGCCCCGCCGGCGGGCAGGGGGAGCTGCTCAGCCTGCACGCCGGCTCCGACTGAGGACCCGACCTCTCCTGTGCCCAGGGCTCCCGACAGTCCTGCCATGAGCTCGACGACATCGGCTGCGTCGGTCACCAGCTCCGCCGGGGTCTCGCGGAGCAGTCGATGGCACCCCGCAGAACTGGGCGAGTGCACGCTTCCCGGCACCGCTCCCACCGGACGTCCGAGGGCGAGAGCGTGATGCGCGGTGTTCTGGGCTCCGCTGCGCCAGCGTGCCTCGACCACGACGGTCACCGCAGTCAGGGCAGCGATCAGCCTGTTGCGCTGCAGGAAGCGATGCCTGGTGGGGCTTCCTCCCGGCGGCATCTCGCTGAGCAGCAGCCCGGAATCCCCCAGACTCCGCAGCAGGGGCTCATTGCCGGCCGGGTAGAACCGGTCGAGCCCGCCGGCGAGCACGGCCACCGTGGGTGCAGGCCGAGGCTGCCTCCCCGCACTCGCCGCAGCACCACCCGCACCCGCCGCAGCCCCACCCGCAGCGGCCCCGGTCCTGATCCCCGTCAACGCCTCGTGACGCCGCAGGGCGGCCCGGTGCGCGGCGGCGTCGACCCCGTAGGCTCCGCCGGAGACCACGCAGACACCATGGCCCACCAGGTCCTCGACGAGCTCCGCGGTGACGCGCAGGCCATAGTCGGTCACCTCCCGCGACCCCACCACAGCCGCCCGTCTCGCCACATGGGGCAGACGGGCCAGGGCCTCCGCCGTATCGCCGCCGGTGGAGCGGTGCCACAGAGCCACTGGTGCCGCCCCTCCCAGGTCATCGAGCTCGCGCGGCCATCGGGGGTCCTCCGGGACCACGAGGCCGCCGCCCGCGCGCCGGATGGTGCCCAGGTCCCGGGCTCCGTCGGCCTGGCCACGGCGGGTGCGCCAGCGCGCGAGGCCCTCGGCGAGATCCCGCTGTCGCCGCCCCAGGCCCGCGGCCTCCCCCTGCACGGCGAGTTCCGTCCTCAGCCGCGCCCCGGGCCTGGAGTCGGACTGGATCAGCCGGTGGGCGTCCTCCGCCCCCAGATGACCGATGAGCAGGCCGGCCAGGGCGTCGCCAGGTTCCACCAGGCGACTGAGCTCAGCACGTCGGCGCAGCAGCTGCTCCACGTCGCCTGTTCCCGCAGCGCAGGTGTCCTCGGGGAAGGTCATGCGGCTCTCCTCTCCTCAGCTGTCTGACGCAGCTGCATGGCGGCGTCGACCTCGTCCGCGCCGGGCAGGGAGAGCCCGACCAGATCTGCCAGCGTCCAGGCCAGGCGGAGCACCCGGACGTATCCGCGCAGCGAGAGCACGGCACGGTCCAAGCAGGCGTCCAGTGCACGGGTGCTGTGCGGATCGAGACGCAGCTGCCCGGTCAGCAGGCGCAGGGGCAGGTCCCCGTTGGTGCTCATGCCCCAGGGGGCCAGCCGCTCCCGCTGGGAGGCTCTGGCCTGGACCACTCGGCTCAGGACCTCGGCGGAGCTCTCCCCGCTCTGCGCCAGGGCCATCGAGGCGGACCTCGGCCTCTCCACCTGCACCTGAAGGTCTATGCGGTCCAGCAGCGGCCCGGACAGCCGTGTCAGGTACGAGCGACGTTGCAGGACCGTGCAGCTGCAGTCCCGACCATTGCCGACCGCCATGCCGCACGGACACGGGTTGGCGGCCATGACCAGCTGGAAACGAGCAGGGTAGGTGACCGTCCCCGCAGCACGGTGCAATGTCACGGCTCCTGTCTCCAGGGGCTGCCGCAGCGCATCGAGAGTGGGCCGCTGGAACTCGGGCGCCTCGTCCAGGAAGAGCACACCACGGTGGGCCCTGGTCACCGCGCCCGGTCGGGCCAGCCTGGCACCGCCACCGACGATCGCGGCGGTGCTGGCACTGTGGTGCGGCGATTCGAAGGGCGCCCGGCGGGTCAGTCGCATGACCGGGCCGGCCTGCCCGGTCACCGACCCGATCGCCGTGACCTCCATGGCGTCGTCGTCGCACAGCGGCGGCAGGATGCCCGGCAGTCGTTCGGCGAGCATCGTCTTGCCGGCTCCCGGAGCTCCCATGAGGAGGAGGTGATGACCCCCTGCGGCCGCCGCCTCCAGTGCGAATCGTGCCTGATGCTGTCCGCGCACGTCTGCGAGATCGGCCACGCCTGGGCCAGGGTCCTCGGTGTCGAGCCCAGCGGCGGCACCGCCGATGTGCCGGTCCATCCCAGCGTCAGGGTCCAAGGGCAGCCGGCTCCGGTCGACGGCGTCGACGCCCCCGTCACGTCCTGCCGGGGCGGCGAAGCCCTTCGCCACCTCGTAGGCGTGCGAGGCGGCGAGCACCTCCACGCCGGGCACCAGAGCCGCCTCCGCAGCGTTCTGCCGGGAGACCACGAACCGCACCGCTCCTGCCCGGGCCGCCGCGGCGACAGCCGGCAGTACGCCCCGCACGGGTCGCAGCCGACCGTCCAGGCCCAGCTCGGCGAGGAAAACGACGTCCTCCGTGCCGACGACCAGCCCCTGGGCCGCCCATGCGCTGATCAGGATCGCCAGATCCAGCGCAGAGCCGGACTTGGGCAGGGAAGCCGGCAGCAGATTCACCGTGAGTCGCCGGGCCGGGAGGTCGAGACCCGTGTTCTTCGCCGCAGATCGGATGCGGTCCTGACTCTCCCGCAGCGAGGCGTCCGGGAGCCCCAACAGGATGAAGGCGGGCAGGGACTGGCCGATGTCGGCCTCCACCTCGATGAGATGCCCCTCCACCCCGACCAGCGCCACCGACCGCGCGCGTCCCATGCTCATGACCGGACATCCTCCAGGTGCTCGATCTGAGGCACGCCGAGCCCCGCCTCGGCCAGCGTCGACGCACCGCGACGCCCGGGTGGGAACAGCACCGCGACGACGTCGATGCGCAGCGGAACCCTGACTCCCGGGTGCTGGGCCGCGTATTCCCGCAGCAGACGGTGCAGCCTGGCCAGCTTCACCCCGGTGACGGCCTCGAAGGGATGCCCGTATCCCCGTCCCCGACGGGTCTTGACCTCGACGCCGACCAGCACGTCGTCGTCGAGGGTGATCAGGTCCAGTTCGCCGTGCCGGCTGCGCCATCGTCGTTCCAGGACGATATGCCCCCGTGCGACGAGGTGGGTCTCCGCGTGCTGCTCCCCCAGGATTCCGAGCTCATCCTTGGTGGGAGCCGTCCGGAGCGGACCTGCCTCCGGGACGGTCGGCGGGGGTGTGAAGTCCATGCGGTGGTGCTCCCTTCTTCGGTGAGCACCACTGTGCCGCTGAGCGGCCCGTCGGGACGACGCCGCAGCAGCGTCTGTGGAGTGTCGGGCGTGTCGTCAGCCGAACGCAGCAGGCTGTGGAGGAACACCGGCGGCCCCGCCTCAGCGGAACCGAGCGTGGGGCCCTCCCACGCTCACACCGGAGCAGGCAGCAGGTTCCAGGACCGTCGATGATGCGGGGTGATCCCCGACTCGACGAGAGCGGCGCGATGAGCCGCCGAGCCATAGCCCCGGTTGGAGTCCCACCCATAGCCGGGGTGCTGGAGCGCCAGCTCCTCCATCAGGGCGTCACGACGGACCTTGGCGATCACACTCGCCGACGCCACCGAGAGCGCCTTCACGTCCGCCTTCACCATGGAGGTGACCCGCGGCGACCGCCCACCGGTGAGCCAGTCATGGGAGCCGTCGAGGATCACTGCGTCCACGGCCCGTCCCAGTCGGTCCTCGACCTCGTCGAGCCCGGCCAGACCAGCTTCGCGGAGGGCCGCGGTGATGCCGACCTCATCGATTCTGGCTGCCGCCCGATGCTGCACGCTGGATGCGGCGGCCCGCGCCGTGACGATCGGTGCCCAGCGCCCGCGGGCCTTGGCCGTGAGCAGCTTGGAGTCCCGGACGCCGTGGAGCCCCTCGGCCACCCCGGTGGCCCGGCAGAGTCGCAGCTCCGGCTCGTGCAGGTCATAGACGGTGACCCCGACGCTGACGGGCCCCGCCAGCGCGCCGCGGCCCACCTCGTCGACCCCGGCCACGTAGCGGGCCCCAGTGGCGGCGGCCAGCTTCAGCTCGGGGAGCAGGGTCGCGTCCTCCGGCATCAGGGTGCCTCGGGCACGTCGAGGAACGGCTCCCTGTCCGAGCCGCCGCCGGACCACCGATCCAGGGGCCAGATGATCGCAGTGGACCGCCCGATGACGTCCTCCATCGGCACCGCGCCCATGTCTCCGTCCTGGACATGGGCTCGGGAGTCTGCTGAGGCGGAGCGATGATCACCGAGCAGCCAGACGTGGTCGTCGGGCACGGTCACGGCGAACTCGGCCTGGCTGGGCACGTCTCCCGGGAACAGGTACGGCTCATCGACGGGTTCGCCGTTGACGCTGAGCCGGCCGGAGTCGTCGCAGCACTCGACCTCGTCGCCGTCCAAGCCGATGACGCGCTTGACCACGTAGTGGGCGGAGGTGTCGGGCATCAGGCCCAGGAAGACCAGCGCATCCTGAGCCGCAGTGGTCTCCGTCTGTTCGGCCGAGCCCCACCAGCCGCGGGTGTCCTCGAAGACGACGACGTCACCGCGCTCGACGTCCATGACCTCGGGCGCCAGCAGGTTCACCACGATGCGATCGTCGACCTCCAAGGTGGCCTCCATCGATTCCGAGGGGATGTAGAAGGCGCGCATCAGGAAGGTCTTGACCACGAAGGAGATGACGAGCGCCAGCACGATGATGGTGCCGACCTCGACCAGGAACGCCGCCGCAGGACTCCTGTCCTTGAGGCGACGACGGGTCCCGTCGGGGCGCTCGTGCGAGGACGTGTCCTCCGGTTCGTGCGGCACCGCGGACGTCTCGTCCTCACTGGTCATCCGGGATCTCCTGGCTCTCGTGGTCGTCGGCAGAGGCCTGCCCGCCGGTGCGGACCGCCTCCGATGCGGGAAGCTCAGCAAGATGGCGTCGTGAGCTCCAGGGCAGGAAGACGTCGGTGGCCCGGCCGATCAGCCGATCTTCGCTGATCATACCGCCACCGGGGGCTCCGAGCAGGGCACGGGAGTCCACCGACTCCGTCCGGTTGTCCCCCATCACCCAGAACCGTCCCTCAGGCACCTGGACCTCGAAGCTCTGTTCCGAGGCCGGGGTGGACCGGGTGGCCGGCTGAAGCAGGTAGGGCTCCTCCAGGGGTTCGTCCCCGACGGTGACTCGACCCTGGGCATCGCAGCAGGCCACAGTGTCGCCGCCGACTCCGATGACCCGCTTCACGTAGGTCTGCGGCGGAGCCCCCTGCCCGAACCAGTGACCGATGTGCTGGACGAACCGCACCATGGCACCCTGGTCGCGCTGATAGGGGGCGAAGGACCCCGTGCCGTCGAAGACGACGACGTCACCACGCCGGACTCCGTCCTCATCGGGGTAGGACCGGTCCACCAGGATCCGTTCGCCGTCGTCGAGAGTGGGCTGCATGGAGACCTGGTCGACCGTGTAGACGTCGATCACGAGAGTGCGCACCGCGGTTGCGGCCAGCACGGCGACGAGCACGGTGAGCACCCCGAGATGCCACAGCCGCAGACGTGCGCGCCGGCGCCCCCGGCGGCCCGCCCCCGCCGCCGGGGGGTGAACATGCGACGAGCCCCGAGTCGTTCCGGCGTCGCCGGATGACTCGGGGCTCGTGGAGGCAGACATGATGAGGAGCCTGATCTCAGGGACGCGCCCGTCGCTCAGGCCGACCCCGGACCGCTCAGGCCTCGGGGGCCTCGGCGCCCTCGGACTTCTGGCGGGCGATGGCCGACTCGCGCTTCTCACGGATGCGGGCGGCCTTGCCGTGGCGGTCGCGCATGTAGTAGAGCTTCGCGCGGCGGACATCACCGCGGGCGACGACCTCGATCTTCTCGGTCACCGGGGAGTGCACCGGGAAGGTGCGCTCCACGCCGACGCCGAAGGAGACCTTGCGGACGGTGAAGGTCTCACCGACGCCGTGTCCCTGACGGCCGAGCACATAGCCCTTGAAGACCTGGACACGGGTGGTCTTGCCTTCGACGATGCTCACGTGCACGTTGACGGTGTCGCCGGGGCCGAACGCGGGAATGTCCTGACGCAGGCTGGCCGCGTCGACGAAGTCGAGAGTGTGCATGGTGCTTTCTCCTCAGACGACTGCCACAGGTCACTCGTCTTGGTCACAGACCTCTCGCCCGGAGTGCGGGCGCGCCGTTGCGGCGGGGTCATCAGGCTGGTTCTCCGGCGCCGACAGGATCAGCGGCACCGGCGGCCCGGCTGTTGATGGTCATCCCCCGTGGCAGATGCGGCCATCCAGCAGGCACAGGGACTTATTATGCCAGATCGGCGCCGGGAGTGGCGACCAGGGGCACGCCGAACGAGGCGCCGAGGCGGGTGAGCCCCTGCGAATCGCCGCACGAGCCGACTCAGTCTCCCTCCGCCTCGCGCCTCGCCGCCTGCTCCTGGGCGACGATGTGCTTGGCATAGAGGTCGGGGCGGATGCGGCGCGTGCGCAGCAGCTGCTCCTCGCGGCGATGCTCCTCGATCCGGGCATGGTTGCCGGAGAGCAGGATCTCGGGCACCTCGAGGCCTCTCCAGACCGCAGGCTTGGTGTAGACGGGATACTCCAACAGACCGTCGGCGTGGGACTCCTCCTCCAGCGACTCCGGGTTGCCGAGCACTCCGGGCAGCAGGCGGGTGATGGCCTCGACCATGACGATGATGGCGACCTCTCCCCCGTTGAGGACGTAGTCGCCGATGCTCATCGGGCGGACCTCGAAGTGATGTCCGGCCCAGGCTGTGACACGCTGATCGATGCCTTCGTACCGGCCCGCCGCGAAGACGAGGTGCTCGCGCTCCGACAGCTCCTCGGCGGTGCGCTGGGTGAAGAGCTCCCCCGCGGGGGTCGGGACGATGAGCACCGGAGGCTCGCCGGCCGGGTGCCGCTGACCTGGCTCGTCTTCTCGGGGGGACGGGTTCCGCCCGGCATCAGCGAGGACGTGCTCCAGTGCCAGCGCCCACGGCTCGGGGGTCATGACCATTCCGGCTCCTCCGCCGGTGGGCGTGTCGTCGACGGTGCGGTGCCGATCCACGGTGAAGTCGCGCAGCTGGTGACGGCGCAGGTCGAGCAGGCCTTCGCGCTGGGCCTTGCCGATGAGCGAGAGGTCCAGGGCGTCGAAGAACTCGGGGAAGATCGAGACGGCGTCGATGCGCATCGTGAGGGATGCCTTCCTGTGCTTCCTCCGCGGCGCCTTCAGCGTCGAAGCGGAGGAGATGTCAGAACAGCCCGACCGGCGGGTCCAGTCGGATCGTGCGAGCCTCGACGTCGATCCCGGGAACGAGCTCCTCGACGAAGGGCACGAGCACCTCCTCGCCGGACGGAGTCTCGACGGACAGCAGGTCCTGGGCCGCGCCGGTGATGATCTCACGAGCCGTACCGAGGTCCTGCTCCTGAGCTCCCACGCAGCGGAAGCCGGCGATCTGGTGGCTGTACCAGCCGTCCTCGTCCTCCGGCTCGGCGGGGACCTCGACGTGGAGGAAGGAACCGCGCAGCGCCTCCGCGGCGTCGCGGTCGCCGATGCCGGCGAAGGTCAGCAGGCAGATGCTCTTGTTCCACCGCTGGCCGGAGACGGTCAGCGAGGCGGTCGTGCGGTCGGGGGTGGCGCGACCAGGGGTGCGGATGAGCACGGCGCCCGGTGCGAGACGCACCGTGGGCTCATCGGTGAACAGCTGCACGGTGACCTCGCCGCGCACGCCGTGCGGCTTGCCGACACGAGCGACCCGCAGGCGCTCCGCCGTCTCCGGCAGTGCCTGCGGGTCGCTCGTGTCGGGGTGCTCCCGGCGCTGATGAGCAGAGCTCATGGGTGTCCGATGACCGTGACGCCGCTCAGCGACGACGGTCGGTGTCGACGACGTCGACCCGGACGTGGTCCCCGTCGGGGAGCGCCGCGATCACGGTGCGCAGTGCCTTGGCGGTGCGTCCGGCCCGGCCGATGACTCGGCCGAGGTCGTCCGGGTGGACCCGGACCTGGAGCACATCGTGGCGGCGGCCGCTGCGGCGGCGCACGTCGACGTCGTCAGGCGAGTCGACGATGCCGCGCACGAGATGTTCGAGGGCGTCGGACAGCACTGCATCAGTCACTGTGGATCACTCAGCCTTGTCCTCGGAGACCTGCTCCGCAGCCTCCTCGGCGGGGGCCTCGGCCTTCGGGGCGCCGGCCTTCTCGGAGAGGACCGAACCCTTCTGCGGGATCACGAACTCTTCCTTGGCGGCCCGGGTCCGCAGGGTGCCTTCGGCACCTTCGAGACCCTTGAACTTCTGCCAGTCGCCGGTGATCTTCAGCAGTGCCAGGACCTGCTCGGTCGGCTGGGCGCCGACGGAGAGCCAGTGCTGGGCACGCTCGGAGTCGATCTCGATGAACGAGGGCTCCTCGGTCGGGTGGTACTTCCCGATCTGCTCGATGGCCGCACCGTCACGCTTGGTGCGGGAATCGGCGACGACGACACGGTAGTACGGTGCGCGGATCTTGCCCATCCGCTTCAGACGAATCTTGACTGCCACTTGAGTGGTCCACTCCTGTTTCTGGTGTCAGGGGCGCGGTCGAGCATCGCGCTGCGTGGGGATTGCTGCTCAGATCGATGCGACCGCTCAATGCCGATGAACCCGCCGCGGGAATAGAGGGTCGCCACGGCTGATCAAAGTACCTTCCTATTCTGTCAGAGAAACCGCCGTCGCGCGATTCGGCGCGCGCTGACGGCCCTGAGCTCACTTGAGATACTTCTCGAAGCCCTTGGGCAGGTTCAGCTGGGACGGGTCGAAGTCATCCTCCGCACCGGCCCCGAAGCTCGAACCGTCCATGCGCCTGCTCGCGGCCTCGGCCTTCCGGCGCTCGGCCTCCTGGGCCTCCTGCGCGGCGCGGGCAGGGTTCCCGGAGCGCGCCTTCTTCTTCCCCTTGCCCTTGACGGCCTTCTTCTTCCCCTTGCCGGCTCCGGGACCCATGCCGGGCATCCCGCCCATGCCCTGCATGCCTCCGCCGCCGGGCATCGCTCCGCCGCCGGGCATCTGCGGCATCCCGCCGCCGGCCATCTTCTTCATCATCTTCTGGGCCTGCGCGAACCGCTCGAGGAGCTGGTTGACCTCAGAGACATGGACGCCGGAGCCCTTGGCGATGCGCGCCCGACGCGAACCGTTCATGATCTTCGGGGCCACCCGCTCATGGGGGGTCATCGAGTAGATGATCGCCTCCACGCGACCGATGGAGGACTCATCGAACTGCTCAAGCTGCTGGCGCATGCCCTGGGCGCCGGGCATCATGCCCAGCATCTTCTTCATCGAGCCCATCTTCTTGAGCTGCTGCATCTGCGCGAGGAAGTCCTCGAGCGTGAAGTCCTCCTGGTCAGCGAACTTCTGGGCCATCTTGGCGGCCTCGGCCTTGTCCCAGCTGGCCTCGGCCTGCTCGATGAGCGAGAGCACGTCGCCCATGTCGAGGATGCGCCGGGCCATGCGGTCCGGGTGGAAGACCTCGAAGTCCTTCAGACCTTCGCCGGTGGAGGCATACATCACCGGCTTCCCCGTCACCGAGGCCACGGACAGCGCCGCACCGCCGCGGGCGTCGCCGTCGAGCTTGGAGAGCACCACACCGGTGAAGTCGACGCCCTCGTTGAAGGACTGGGCGGTGGTGACCGCGTCCTGGCCGATCATCGCGTCGATGACGAAGAGGACCTCATGCGCTCCGACGGCGCTCTTGATGTCGGCGGCCTGCTGCATCAGCTCGGTGTCGACGCCGAGCCGGCCGGCGGTGTCGATGATGACGACGTCGTGCAGCTTCTCACGGGCCTCCGCGACGCCGGCGCGGGCGACCTGCACCGGGTCGCCGGTGGGGGTCTCGGCCTCCGAGGACACGCCCGGGTGCGGCGCGTACACCGGCACGCCGGCGCGGCCTCCGCCCACCTGGAGCTGGTTGACCGCGTTGGGTCGCTGAAGGTCACAGGCCACCAGCATCGGGGTGTGGCCCTGGTTCTTCAGGCGATAGGCCAGCTTGCCCGCCAGAGTCGTCTTGCCTGCGCCCTGGAGGCCGGCGAGCATGATGATCGTGGGCGGATGCTTGGCGAACTGCAGCTCACGGGTCTGCCCGCCGAGGATGCCGACGAGCTCCTCATTGACGATCTTGACGACCTGCTGGCCCGGGTTGAGGGCCTCGGAGACCTCGGAGCCCAGGGAGCGCGCCTTCACACGGGCGATGAACTCGCGGACGACCGGGACGGCGACGTCGGCGTCAAGCAGGGCACGACGAATCTCACGGGCGGTGCCGTCGATGTCAGCCTCGGTGAGGCGCCCCTTGCCGCGCAGGTTCTTGAAAGTCGCTGTGAGGCGATCGGAGAGGGAGTTGAACACGGGGTGCAGGTCCTTGATCGACAGTGCTGGGGCAGGCATGGCAGAGCAGCTCCGGCCTGCGTGGCCGACCGGGCGTGTCAACTGCCGAACCTCTAGAGTAGCAATGTGCGTTGGACAGAGACTCCCCCGGCAGGGCCGCAGACGGTGCCCGCCTCCATTGTCGCCGCCTCGTCGGCTTCCCCACCCGCCCCTGCTCCGTCTGCGGACGGGCACTCGGACGACGGTTCACCCGCGGTCGCCTCGGCCGGCACGCGCACGGATGCCGAGGTCGTCGCGGCCGCCCTGGGCACCCACCAGGCGATGCTGCGCACAGTGGAGGACGCCCATCACCGGGCCGCCGGCAGCTGGGAGTCCGGCACCTCCGACGACGCCTCCGCCACAGCCCGCAAGGGCCGTGCGCGCTCCCTCGCGACCGGGACGGGCAGCTCAGCCTATGCGGCCGCCGCCGACTCCTCGGCCCGCCCGACGGACCGGCTGCGCCGAGCCCACGCGCAGGCCCACCGGCTGCGGGCCGACGAGCACCGGCAGCGCCACGAGTTCCTCGACCAGATCTCCTCCATCGCCCCCTCGGCGGTGTCAGCACTCGGCGCGCAGGACCTCGAGGCGCTCACGGTCCCGGCCGAGATCGGCGCCGAGGCTCTGCACACGCCCGCCCGCCAGCTCCAGGACGCGCTCGAGGCGTCTCAGGGCCTGCCCGACGGCGAACTGGGCATCTCCCGGCCGAAGCTGCCGGTCCGAGTAGGGCTCATCGCCTCGCCACGGGTGCACTCCCGCTTCACCGGCCTCGCCGACGTCGTCGGGCTCACCGGGGGCACCTGGCGGGAGCTCCTCGACGACCTGGACGTGCTCCTGGTGGCCACCGACACCGGCCCGCTTCCGCTGCAGTGGGAGGAAGCGCTGGCGGCCGACCCCGAGGCCCGCGCGCTGCTGGAGGCCCTGGACGAGGCCGAGGAGCCCGGGGAGCGGCAGGCGCTCGAGCACGCCCTGGCACTGCGCCACCTGGCCCAGACCGTGATCCCCGCCTTCCGCGGACGCGGCATCCCGACCGTGCTGCTCTCCACGGCGGGCACCGACATCGCAACCACCGGGGAGCTCGCGCGCGCCTGCTCCCGGATCGTGACCACCGATGCCGAGGCCGCCGCACTGTACCGCGCCCAGGAGACCGACTCGATCAGCGTGGACGTGGTGCCCGCAGGGGTCAATCCGCTGATCCACAGCCCCCTCGGGACCCGCCCTGCTCGCACCGACCTGGTGGCGCTGCTCGGCTGCGAGCAGTCTCATCCCGCCCCCCATCTCTCCCGACCGCCCTATGCCCCGGCCCTGCTGGACGGAGCGCTGATCTCCGGCCGTCCGGCGGTGTTCCTCCAGCCGGACCCTTCCCAGGCCCCGGACTCCGAGCACTGGGTGATCCCCACCCGGTACGGCCCCTGGACCATCTCCGCAGACGAGGCCGCCGACATCGACCTGACCTACGGCACCGAGAGCCTGCAGCGCGGCATGGACGTGGCGCTCGCCATCAACGCCGTGGTCGGCTCCCAGGCGGTGTTCGACCCCCAGGTGCTGGAGCTGCAGGCCTGCGGCACCATGGTCATCGCCACCTACAACCAGGGGCTGAACTCGTACCATCCGCACACCTACATCGCGAACTCCGCCGAGGATGTGGCCAAGACCCTGCAGCTGACGTCGCGGGAAGAGCTGCGCCGCGTCCAGGGCGACGGCATCCGGAAGGTCTTCACGGACCACCACGCCTCGGATGTGCTGCGCCGCATCTGTGCCCGTGCCGGCCTCGAGGTCGCTCCGGTCCGTGAACGCGTGCTCGCCGTCACGACCGAGCACACCACGGCCCTGGCACGCGAGATGGCTGAGCAGAGTCACGGCGAGGTCGAGCTCATCACCTGGGAGGAGCTGGAACGGCGCATCACCGCCGAGGGCGCCGAGACCGTGGCCGCTCAGCTGGACGTGCTGCTTCCGGTCTCTGCGGACCGACAGCACTCCCCCACCTATGTGGCCGACCATGTGGCGGCGTTCCGCTATCAGTCGGCTGCGGTCACCCAGAAGCTCGACGGTGACGCCGCCGCCACCGACGCGCAGGCCCACCGGCACCGCACCGGCGTCGTGGACCTGGACCTGACCGCCTGGTGGCGGCCGGAGCCGACGCTGCTCTCCTCGGTGGAGTCGCTGCACCAGGCCGCCGAGCAGGAGCGGGTGTACTGCCTGGACCACCTGGGGCACCATCGTGCGCGCAGGACCACCGGATCGTCGAGCGGCGACGCTTCGTCGGGCACCAAGGGTTCACCGGGCACCACCATGGCCCGGCCCTCGTTCTGGGAGGTGGTCCGCGGGGAGGCCCACACCTCAAGGCACACCCCCACGGTGATGCGCCGACGGGGAGACGCTGCGCGGGCCTCGTCGGCGCCGTCGCCGTCCTCCCAGTCGTCACACACCCCCTCCGCCGGATCCACCGCGGTGGCCCCCGCCCCCGGTTCCCCGGCGGCACGTCCTCGCCGCCCGCTGCCGGAGCCGCACCAGGGCGACGATCTGCCCCAGGTGCAGGACGAGGCCCGTCGCACCGCCGAGGAGCTCGACCTCAAGCTCGCGGTGGTGGTGCCGATCTACAACAACGGAGACCATCTGCGGCACAAGGCCTTCGCCTCGCTGCGCCGCTCCAGCGTCTTCGAGCAGATGCACATCCTGCTCGTCGACGACGGCTCCACGGACCCGGCCACGGTGGACACCGTGGAGGAGCTGGCCCACGACTGGCCCCACGTCACCGCCTACCACCATGCCCGTGGCGGATCAGGCTCCGCCTCCCGGCCTCGCAACACCGGCCTCGCCTTGAGCTTCACTCCGTACGTGACCTATCTGGACCCGGATGACGAGGAGCTCGACGACGGCTACTGGGAGCTCATGGAACGTCTCGAGGAGGAGCCGGACGCCGACTTCGCCTTGGGCACGATGGCCGTCTGGACCTCCCGGCGCACAGTGCACGACTACCACGCCTGGTTCGCCGGTGCGATCCCCCACCGGGACGGACTCTTCCGGGTGGACCGGGGCACGCTCCCCGCGATCGGCTTCCGGCCCGCGAGCATCGAGGCCCTCGTGGCCCGCACCGACTGGCTCAAGTCGCTGGAGCTGGTTCAGCCCGAGGGCGCAGTCGGTCAGGACACATATTTCTTCCAGCAGCTGCTCTACCACACGAGGGCCTACGCCCCGGTCTACCGCCCGGTGTACACCTACTACGGCGCGGTGGACACGTCCATCGTGAACGTGGTGTCCCCGAAGTACTTCCGGAAGTATCTGATCCTCGAGCAGGCGCGTTCCGCCTGGCTCCGCGAGACAGGGCTGCTGGAGGCCTATAAGGAGCAGCGCTTCGAGAGCTTCTTCGTGACCTGGTACCTGAGCAAGTACAAGCGTGTCCTGCCGCATGAGCGCCAGGAGGCCGCCGCCGTGCTGCGGGAGATCGCCGACGCCTACGGCGAGTACAGTTGGACGTCACCGAAGGCCCGCAGCTTCATCCAGGGCCAGCTCGACTGACCATCCGGATGTGGGCACCGCGCTAGCGGCTCTCCCAGGAAGAGCCGCTAGCGTGAACCAGAGCCCACCGCCCGGCGCGGGTCCTGTCTCCCCTGCGGAGCTCAGGGCCCGGCCCGTTCCATGACGAGGAGTACTGAGGACCCGCATGAGTGCAGATGCCGCGACCGAGCAGCAGCCCCTGTCGGAGGACGCACGTGACGTGATCGTCGCGCTGCTCGGCCAGCAGGAGGCTCTGCTCGCCGAGCTCCGCTGGGCCTACGACCAGCTGGAGCGGACCCAGGAGTCCGACATCGTCGAGCTCCGCGCCCGCGTCGCCAAGCTCGAGCACCGCGTGGCCGCAGGCAGGCATGTCACCGCACCCGCCTCCGCGCCCTCGGCACCGGACTCCTCCGACTCCCGCGTCGGCCAGGTGCTCAGACGTGTGGAGAACGCCGTCCAGGAGCCGGAGCGCACTTTCCGTGCGGCGAAGCGCCGCGTGCGCCGCCAGGTCGGGAAGGCTGCCCGGCGAGCAGGGCTCTCCCGGTGACCCCGGCCCGTCTGGTGGGCCCCGCCGCACGTCAGGCCGAGCTCGACCGCGCGCGTGAGCAGGTCGGCCAGCTGATGAGCTCGGCCGATCCCCTGGACGCGCTGCGCGTCCACGGTTCCTTGGACACTCTCGGCGTCCGGGACTCGTCGCCCTTCTGGGGCGGACGGTCGGGCAGCGAGGAGCTGGTCGCAGAGCTGCTCCCCGCCGTGGGTGCGCTCCCTGTGCTGGAGTCCGGCGCCTCACGCCCTGCCCTGCCCTGCTCCCTCGCCGTCCTCGGTGATCCGCAGCTGGCAGAGATCCTGCAGGGCTCGGCCGATCTGCAGATCGTCGACCCGGACGACTGGGAGTCTGCAGTGGCGCCTGCCGACGCGGTGCTGCTCTCCCCACAGACGGTGAAGTCACCGCGAGCCCGCGGCCGAGTCATCGCCGCCGCCCGGGAGGCCTCCATCCCGCTGATCTACCTGGACCTCACGCTCCCGGTGCCCCAGCCGCCGGAGATCAGGCTCGCCGCGCGCTGCGACGTCGTCCTGGCCGTCTCGGACACGGCAGCCGAGGAGTACCGCGGCGGAGTCCCCGCCTCCGTGCAGGTCGCCGAGCTGGTGCACCCCATCAGCCCGCTGCGCCGATCCCCGCTGGGATCTCGTCAGCAGCCGATGCGCCTGGTCTCACACCTGGAAAGCCGGCGCGCCGGAGCTCTCGACAAGGATGCCCGCTGCAGTCTGCAGTGGATCCACGACGGGGTCATCGCCTCGGGGTCACAGCTGCTGATCGATGAGAACGTCCATGGCCGTGGGGCCTGGCGTCATAGGACCCCGGTGCGGCACCGACCGCACCTTGCTCCCTCGGCGCGGACGCTCGTCTCCGAGTTGGACCGGCTCGCCCCGGTCAGCGTGGTGACCCAGGAGGTGGCCGGCTCACAGACCTTCTTCTCACCACGGACGCTGGACCTGCTGGCCTCGAGCTCCCTGGTGCTCTCCACCTACAACCAGGGGCTCAACTCGCACTACCCGGAAGTGCACATCGCGAACTCGGCCGAGGACGTGGCCGCAGGCCTGGAGGAGCTGCACCTGGAGGAGCTTCGCCGCGCTCAGGGCGACGGCGTGCGCCATGCCTTCCGCCGGCACCACGCCGTCGACGTGCTGCGCGAGGCACTCAGGATCGCCGGGCTCCGGGTCCCGGACGCCGCGGACCGGGTCCTGGCGGTCACTACCGAGGACGAGCGCGCCGACCAGCTCCTGGCGGAGGAGCTGCAGGTCCAGCAGTCCGGCGCAGTGGAGCTCGTGAGCTGGTCCGAACTTCCCGGACGAGAAGGCACGTTCGACGTGCTGCTGCCGGTCTCTGCCCGCCGACGCTACTCCCCCACCTATGTGGACGACCACCTGGCCGCGCTCTCGTACCAGTCCGCGCCGGTGACCGGGAAGATCGACGCCGACAGTGCAGAGGCCGCAGACCGCCACGCCCATCGCGACCTGGAGGGTCCCGGGCTGAGCGCCGATCGGGCCTGGCCGGCAGCGGCCCCTGACGGGCCGCTCACCGACATCTCGCTCAGCGCGTGGCTGCACCCGGATGCCGCGCGGCTGGCCTCGCCCGAGGCGCTGTGCGCCGGTGCCGGCCGAATCCACCTGCAGGACCACCTGGGGCACCATCTCCGCGAGCCGGGGCTCGCGGAGATCCACGTCCGCTCCCACGAGACCACGGCGGCAGAAGACTCTGCCGGAGGTCCTGCGGAAGACACCGTCCGGCGGGCCCCGAGCGCTCTCACCCACGGTGAGGACCTCGAGGCGGTCCGCGGGGAGGTCGCACGGACGGCCGCACGTGAGGATCTGGACCTCTCGGTGATCGTGCCGGTCTACAACAACGGCGAGCACCTGCGGCACAAGGCCTTCGCCTCGCTGCGGCGGTCCACCGTCTTCGACCAGATGCACATCCTGCTGATCGACGACGGCTCCACCGACCCGGTGACCCTGGACACCGTCGAGGAGCTGACCACGGCGCACCGCAACGTCAGCTCCTTCCACCATGCCCGTGGCGGATCAGGCTCGGCCTCCCGCCCCCGGAACACCGGACTCGAACTGGCGCAGACCCCGTACCTCACCTACCTGGACCCGGACAATGAGGCCATCGAGGACGGCTATGCCCGCCTCTACGAGGAGATCACAGCCCACCCGGACGTGGACTTCGTGCTGGGGAATATGTCGCAATGGGCGCGCAGACACACCCGGCTGCCTTACGCGGGGATCCTTGCGGAGACCTTCGCCGCCCAGATCGAGGAGGACGGTTCTCTGGCGGTGCCTGACCGCGCGCTGGAAACACTGAGCTTCCGTCCGTTGGGCATCCAGACCGTCGTCGCGCGCACCGACTGGCTCAAGGGGCTGGGCATCAGCCAGCCCCCCGGGGCCGTCGGGCAGGACTCCTACTTCTTCCAGCAGATGCTGCACTATGCGCATCGGATCCGGACCCTCGACGTCGGCGTGCACACGTATTACATGGCCGTGAGCAACTCGACGATCAACACCCTGAATCCGAGCTACTTCAAGAAGTACCTGCCGCTGGACAGCGCACGGGCCCGGTGGCTGGACGAAGTGGGGCTGTTGGAGGCCTACCGCCGGGACCGGTTGGAGCGTTTCCTGGTCTCCTGGCACCTGCCGAAGCTGAAGAAGGTCCGACCCGAGGAGTGGTACGAGGCCGCGGAGAACCTGGCGGAGCTGCTCGCCTGCTACGGCGAGCATGTCTGGACCGACCCTGCCGCGCTGGAGTTCTGGGATGACCTGGAGGAGGCACGGAGGAGTTCGGCGAAGCGCCGCTGAGCCTCGCCAGCCGCCGCTCAGCCCAGAACTCCGCCTGCGGCGACTTCCCGAAACCGCGGCCGCACAGTACGTTGGATCCAGCGACGTCCGCCACCGCGGGCCGGGACCGTCGACGCTTGTCAGCCACGGGAAGGAATGCCATGCCTCATGTCCCTCCGGCGCTGCGCCGAAGGATCCCAGGCATCGGCTGGCGCGACCGGAAGATCGCGTTCCTGGAGACCCGCGTCGACCAGCTGGCCGCTTCGCGGCAGGAGCTGCAGGACCTGCTCTCCGCGGCACGCACCTCGATCCGGGAACGGCTCCAGCAGTCCCATGCCGAGAAGGCCCGCCTCCGTGAGGAGCTGCAGGAGACCCAACGGAGGCTCGAGGCCGCGGAAGAGGACCGCGCGCGCTATCGTCGCTCCTCGTTCAAGGCGAAGCTCTCCTCCCACATCGCTGCGGTGAACACCGCGAAGTTCTCCGGCTGGCAGGCAACCTCCCCGGCGACGCAGTTGCCGTTCAAGCTGCGCAGCTACGCGCTGGCCCAGAGCCACGGGGTGAGGATCCCGACCGTCCACCGGGTGTGGGAGCGCGCCGAGGACATCCGCCTCGAGGACGACCTCGGCAGCGCTGACGGTGTCGACCACTTCGTGCTCAAGGCCGACGGTGGTCACAGTGGGCTTGCTGTCGTGCCGCTGCGGCGGACCGCCCACGGATGGGAGACCCTGACCGGGCACCGTGCGTCGAAGGACGGCGTGCTCGAGGCCCCTGTGATGCGCCGGCTGGATCGCGCCCGGGGGCCGTTCTTCCTGGAGTCCTTCCTCCAGCCTGAGTCAGCTTCCGGGTCTGCTCCCGGGGCCGTCGCGGACGGAGTTCCCGATGCCGAGGTGCGGATCCCCGAGGACATCAAGGTCTATACCGCCTACGGAGAGATCCTCCAGGTGCTGGTGATGCGCACCCAGGGTGTGGAGATCATGGACCGGAAGTCCTTCACCCGACGGTACTTCGACGCGCAGGCCAGGTGCCTCGGAGAGGTGCTCCCCGGAGCCGCCTACGACGACACCATCACCGCGCCACGGCAGTGGGCGGATCTGATGGCCGCAGCCCGTCGACTCTCGGTCGCCGTGGGGACCCCTTTCGTGCGCGTGGACCTCTACGCCACCCAGGACGGCCCCGTGCTCGGTGAGCTCACGCCCACTCCGGGCGGCGCCCAGGAGTACCTGCTGGACCATGACCTGGCGCTCGGGGCGGCCTGGATGCGCGCCGAGGTCCGGCTCTCCCGCGACATCGCCCGCGGTCGGCCTGCGGGCACGCTGTTCGGCCCTCAGGAGTACACCTGGTGGTACCCGGAGGTCGATGCCGACGCCAGGGATTCTGCCGAGCCGCAGGGTCCCTCGACCTGGCCGCGGCTGCAGGCCGAGGCCCAAAAGCACTTCACCGCCCCGGAGGAGACCGGGCAGCGCCACACCCTGGAGGAGTCCCAGGGCTCCATCGTCGACGGCGTGCCCGCGCCGCACCAGGATGCGGCGACTCCCTCAGCCCTCAGTCCGCGCTGAGGATCGCGTCCTCAAGCCTCTGACCGATCTCATCGGTGACGGAACGCACGAAGTTCTCCGAGAGGTGGCTGTTGTCCCGGAAAGTGATCGCCCCGCCGAGCACGGCATGGCAGGTGACTTCGTCGCAGAGCAGATCCTCGGTCGGGACGAAGTGGAAGTTCTCCACGCCCCGGAAGACGTCTTCAGACCGGGTCAGCCAGCGGTCACCGACCCGGGTGTCCTCCAGGTCATCATCACAGGCGGTGACGTCGTCCTCGTGCAGCGCCACACACTCAGGCAAGGTCTGCTCCTCCTGGCTCTCCTTGTTCATCCGTGGGACCTCACCGAAGACGGCCACCTCCTTGCCGGCCTCCAGCCACGCGTCGATGGGAGCGTACATCGCCCGAGCGGTGTCGGTCAGCTCGACGTCGTGCGCAGGCAGGTCGAGGTCCGTGCCCGGATCCCCGAAGGAACTGTGCATCTGGCTGGCCGCGATCACCACGGTCTCGACGTCCTCGTCCTGAGCCAGCTTCTCGACGATCTCGGCGTTGGCCCGAGCACATTCTCCGGAGTCCTCGTCGATCTCGCCGGCTCGCGGCGTGCACGCCGACCGGGTGAGCACGAGCAGACGCTTGTCGTGCTCCTGAGCGATCTCGTCGAGGGCCGGCAGCCACATGGTGGCATGGGAGTCGCCGACGACGGCGATGGTGCCCTCGGCAGCGGAGGCTCCGGCACCGAGCCAGCACTCCGGAACGCCCTCTGCGTCGGTCTCGGCCTGGCAGTCCGGGTAGGCGGGTTCGCTGTTCTGCGCGGTCACCTGCGCCGGATTCGGCATCAGTCCCAGATCGCCCTCGAGCGGATCCCCGCACTGGTCCGGGTTCGCCAGCGCGGCATACCCGTAGCAGGGGTGGTCCTCGGAGAGCTCCGTGTCCGCGAAGCCGCGCTCCACGGCGGCCACGGCGACATGCGCGGTGGAGATCACCAGGGCCATCCCGGCGGCCGCGGCCACCAGGCTGCCCCAGGTGGGGCGCAGGAGGCGCGTACGGCGCAGCGGGGTCTCCACGTACCGGGTGCTGAAGGCGGAGAGACCGATGACAGCCAGGATGAGGAGGCCCTTGACGTACCAGCGATCGGCCTCATCGCTGAGGTAGGGCGAGAAGATCACCACCGGCCAGTGCCAGAGGTAGATCGCGTAGGACCAGTCACCCACAGCCGTGGCGGGGCGCCGTGAGAGCCACCAGTGGATGCCGGTGCCTGCCCCTCGCCCACCGCACATCAGGATCAGCACAGTTCCCACAGTGGGCAGCAGCGCGGCCCAGCCCGGGAAGGCCGTGGTCTCGGAGTAGAACCAGGCCGAGGAGAGAATCATCGCCAGGCCGAGCCATCCCAGCAGGTCGGCCAGCCGGCCGGTGAACTGGCTGGATCCCATCACCAGCGCGAGCAGCGCGCCGAGCGCGAACTCCCATATCCGGGTCGGGGTGACGAAATAGGCCTGCGCGGGGTCCTGACCGGTGTACCAGACGGAAAAGACGAATGACGCCACGCCGAGCACGGAGAGCACAGCGATGAACGTGGTGCGGACAGCCTGAGGGGTGCGCGCGGCGCGGGCGCCGGTCACCAGCAGGGCCAGCACCAGCAGCAAGGGCCAGAGGACGTAGAACTGCTCCTCGACGGAGAGCGACCAGAAGTGCTGCACCGCCGTGGCCTGCTCGTCGAGCTTGGAGTACTCCACCGAGTCAGCGGCGAGGATCCAGTTCTGCACATAGAGGGTGGAGGCGACGATCTGGCGCAGCGTGGACTGCCACGCGGTGGAGGGCAGCACGAGCACAGCGGTGACAGCGGTGACCAGCAGCACCAGCAGACTCAGCGGCAGCAGGCGACGGATCCGGCGGGCCCAGAACTGTCCGAGCTTCACGGTGCCGGTGCGGGCCGCCTCCTTGAACAGGTGAGCGGTGATCAGATATCCGGAGATCACGAAGAACACGTCGACGCCGACATAGCCGCCCGGCAGACGTTCGGGCCAGAAGTGGTAGGCCACGACGAGCAGCACGGCAAGAGCACGCAGCCCCTGGATCTCGGGCTGGAATCGGCTCCCCCGCCGCGACCGACCCGACATGGACGGCGTGGGGGCCGGCGTCGCCTGGGGCGTGGTGGAGGATGCGGTCATCTGCGTGGCTGTCCTGTCTCAGCGGATCTGATCTGGGAGGGATAGTGGCGGTCGGCCCGGGTCCTGGCGTCACACCGTCCCAGCGAACAGTAACCGATGCGCCGCCGCAGCAAGGATCGATCCGGCGGGTCTTCCAGCAAGTTCATGGGGACCTCCCAGTTTTCTCCGCCAACCTGCACGTCCGCCAGGTGCCGGTCCGCCTCGTCACACTGCGGCTGACGATGACGGGGGACTCACCGACGAAGTCTCCTGACCCGATCATGGTCGGACTACAGTGGATGCCGCCACGAGACTCCAGGAGCACCCCACCTTGTCCACACCCCCGCCCTCTGCGCCGTCGTCGGCCGCCCACTCCCGATCCCTGGACCGCGGCGTCCCCGTCAGCCGTTTCCGGCCCGAGCTGCACGGAGTCCGTGGCGTGGCGATCCTCGGCGTGGTGCTGTTCCACATCTTCGGCGGTGGACGTGTCTCCGGCGGCATCGACATCTTCCTGGCGATCTCCGGGTTCCTGTTCACCGCGATGCTGTTGCGTGAGGCAGCCTCCCGTGGCGGGAGGATCAGCCTGGCACGGTATCTCGCCCGGCTGGCCCGGCGGATCCTGCCGCCGGCCGTCGTCGCCGTCGCGGTGACCACGATGGCCGGACTGCTGATCCTGCCCAGCACTCAGCACCACCAGATGCTCACCGAGGCACGCGCGGCGCTCCTGTACTTCGAGAACATCGAGCTGGTGGCCTCCCAACTGGCCTATGAGGCTGCCGGCCCCGGAAGCAGCCCCTTCCAGCACTTCTGGTCGCTCTCGGTCCAGGGTCAGTTCTACCTGCTCTGGCCGATCCTGGCTGTGCTCTCCGTCCTGGTGGCCCGGGCGCTGCGCCGACCCGCGATCCAGGTCATGACGGTGTGTGTCTCCCTGGTGCTCATCGCCTCCCTGGCCTACGCACTGCTGATGCAGCAGCAGCACCAGGAGGCCGCCTATCTGATGACCCGCACCCGGATGTGGGAGCTGGCCTTCGGCGGGCTGCTGGCTCTGCTCGGCGCGCGCCTGACCCTGCCGCGTCGACTGCGCGGGGCGGCAGGATGGACCGGACTGCTGCTGATCCTCTCCTGCGGATTCGTCCTCGACGGCGCGGCGCTGTTCCCGGGACCCTGGGCGCTCTGGCCGCTGCTCGGCCTGGCCCTGGTGCTGGCCTCCGCAGGCCCGGAGGGCGGACAGGCAGACCCCGCGACGTCGGCGACACGGCTGCTCTCCACGCGACCGTTGGCGTGGGTGGGCAACATCGCGTACGGCCTGTACCTGTGGCACTGGCCCCTGCTGATCTTCCATCTCGAGCTCTCCGGCCGTGATCAGGTGGGCGTGCTCGACGGGATGGCCCTGGTGGCACTCTCGCTGCTGGCTGGCTGGGCCACGTTCCAGGGGATCGAACGCCGCACGGCATCCGGGGGATCGCTGGCGCCGCGCGTTCCGCTCACTGCGGCCGCGGGATCACTGGCCATCGGCGCAGCGGTCACCACGATCGCCCTGATCGGCACGACGCTGCAGCTTCCCGAGGGCTACTCCATGGCCGGCGCAGACCGACAGCAGCACCCCGGAGCGGCCGTGACCGTCGAGGATGCCGACTCCGCCCCGGCGGGAGCGGAGATGTTCCCCGGACCCGAGCTGCTGGCCGCCGACCGGCCGCAGTACTACACCTGGGACTGCCGGCAGCCTCCCTACGGCGGCATGGACACCGCCGAGGTGCTGATCTGTGAGGATCCGGATCCGCCGCCCGATCCCTCACGGACGGTCATGATCACCGGCGGCTCCCACGCCGGACAGTGGCACCACGCCTGGATGATGCTCTCCGACACCTATGGCTGGGAACTGATCATCGCCGACAAGTCCGGCTGCCGGCTCCAGTCGACCGAGAACGCCGCGACGAACGCCTGTGCGGCCTGGAACGAGAACCTCATCGACGCTGTGGCCGAGCGGGAGCCCGATCTGGTGGTCACTCCCGGCACCGTCATGGACCGGGACGGCGAGTTCATCGTGGACAGCGCTCCGGAACGTTGGGAGGAGATCGTCGACACTGGTGCCGAGCTGCTGCTGATGCGCGGCACCCCGCGCCCCTCCCAGCGGGTCGCCGACTGCCTCGCCGAGGGCGGCACTCCGCTGGACTGCGGAGGCGACCCCGCGCAGATCGCCGAGACCGATCCGCTGGAGGTCCAGGACATGCCCCAGGGAGTGCACACCGTGGACCTGACCGAGCACATCTGTCCGGAACGGACCTGTGACGCCGTCGTCGGCAATGTGCCTGTCTGGTATGACGGCAGCCACCTGAGCACCTACTACGTGGAGACCCTCGCCCCGATCCTGGAGGACCAGCTCCAGGAGGAGATCCCGGAGCTGTTCCGCTGAGGGCACGGCCCGGTCATCCGCCGCCTCCGGTCGGCGCTGTGGAGGGGCTGGTGATAGTGACGTGATATAGAGTTGCTGGCGTTGCCGTGCTGTGCACGTCTGCGCTCCCTTGTCTGCCTGCGGAATCTCTTCAGGCCTGGCCCGGAGCGGGGGTGGGCCGGTCTCGCGGCTGAGGTCTCATGGTCTTGTTTCGTGTAGTTCGAGGAAAAGAGTTCTTGTGGTTTCGAGGGAGTTCTCGACTGTCGGTGTGATCGGTCTGGGGTATATCGGATTGCCCACGGCCGCGATTCTGGCTGACAGTGGTGTGCGGGTCATCGGCATGGATGTCTCGGCGGGCAATGTCGAGGCGATCAATGATGGTCAGGTGCCCTTCGTGGAGCCTGGTCTGCGGGAAGTCCTGCAGCGTGCGGTGGCGGCGGGGATGCTCTCTGCCTCGACCCAGACCCCGAGTGCGGATGCTTATATCGTGGCGGTGCCGACCCCGTTCACCGAGGGTCATTCTGCTGATCTGTCCTATATCGAGGCTGCTGCTGATGGGATCGCTCCGAAGCTGACCGGTGGGGAGCTGGTGATCCTGGAGTCGACCTCTCCGCCGGGGGCCACGGAGCATATGGCTGAGCGGATCTTGAAAGCTCGTCCGGATCTCTCGGCCGGGGATCTGTTGGTCGCGCACTGTCCGGAGCGGGTGCTGCCGGGACGGATCATGGTGGAGATGATCACCAATGACCGGATCGTGGGGGGTCTGACCGTTGAGGCGGCGCAGGCGGCGAAGGTCCTCTATGAGAACTTCTGCACCGGTGAGGTGCTGCTCACTGATGCCAAGACGGCGGAGATGGCGAAGCTGACCGAGAACAGCTTCCGGGATGTCAACATCGCGTTCGCCAATGAGCTCTCGGTGATCTGTGATCAGCTGGGCATCGATGTCTGGGAGCTGATCGGTCTGGCCAATCATCATCCGCGGGTCAATATCCTTCAGCCTGGTCCTGGGGTGGGTGGGCATTGCATCGCGGTGGATCCCTGGTTCATCGTCGATGCGGCTCCGGAGGCGGCGCGGTTGATCCGTACTGCTCGGGAGACCAATGATGCCAAGCCTGAGTGGGTGCTGGGGCGGATCGAGCAGGCCTTGGAGCATCATGGTCGTGAGGCTACGGTGGCGTTGATGGGTCTGGCGTTCAAGGCTGATATCGATGATCTGCGGGAGTCTCCTTCGCTCTCGATCGCTGAGCGTCTGGCGGAGCGTGCTCCGGAGGCGCGGATCTTGGCGGTGGAGCCTCATATCGAGGAGCTGCCGAAGTCTCTGGCGCAGGCCTCGAATGTGTCTCTGGCGGGGATTGATCAGGCGTTGGGTTCTGCGCAGGTGTTGGTGCTGCTGGTGGATCATGGGCAGTTCAAGGCCATTGATCCGGCCCGGTTGGCTGGTCATACGGTGATCGACTCCCGCGGCATCTGGCGCTGATCCCCACCGCGTGCGGGGCTTCCGACACCCACCACGGCCTCGGTGCGGTCCCACCGGCCGAAGCCTGCGGCGGCACGGGCGAAATCCACCCTCCAGAGTCACCGACTGTGACACACTGGGCGGGTGGATTTTGACGTTCTGACCCTTTTCATCGTTCTGGCAGTCATCTTGGCCGGGACCGTCGGCTTCTTCCTGCTGCAGGGCGGCAGGAAGCTCCCCGAAGGGACCTATCCGGAGACCCGCGACGCCGACGACCACCCTGAGGGGCCGACTGGCACCGCTGTCACAGAGGCTGACACCGCGCCGCTGACCTCGGAGGAGGAGGCCGCCGTCGAGGCGGCCGAGTCCGTCGAAGCGGTCGAGGAGGCCCCTGAGACGACGGCCCCTGCGGTCGAGACCCCCGAGCCGGTGGCCGGCCGTCTGGCACGGCTGCGCGCCCGGCTGGTGAAGTCCAACAACGTCTTCGGCAAGTCGCTGCTGGCCCTGCTCTCCTCCGACTCCATCGACGAGGACGTCTGGGACGAGATCGAAGAGACCCTGCTGATGGCCGACCTCGGCACCGAGCCGACCATGGAGCTGGTCGAGCGGCTGCGCGAACGGGTCACCGTCGAAGGCTCCCGAGACCCCGAGAGGGTGCGGTCTCTGCTGCGGGAGGAGCTGACCGCGCTGGTCGACCCCTCCCTGGACCGCAGCCTCACCCTGGACGCCTCAGGGCGCCCCGCCGTCATGATGGTCGTCGGCGTCAACGGCGTCGGCAAGACCACCACGGTCGGCAAGCTCGCCCGTGTGCTCGTGGCTGAGGACAAGGACGTGATCCTCGGTGCCGCGGACACCTTCCGTGCCGCCGCGGCCGAGCAGCTCACCACCTGGGGCGCTCGGGTGGGCGTCCCCACCGTGAAGTCCGACGTCGAAGGCGCCGACCCCGCCTCGGTGGCCTACGAGGCCGTCTCCGCAGGCATCGAGCACGAGGTCGACGTCGTCATGGTGGACACCGCCGGCCGCCTGCAGAACAAGGCCAACCTCATGGACGAGTTGGGCAAGGTCAAACGCGTGATCGAGAAGCTCTCCGACGTGGACGAGGTGCTGCTGGTGCTCGATGCGACCACCGGGCAGAACGGCCTGAACCAGGCCAAGGTCTTCTCCGAGGTCGTGGACGTCAGCGGTATCGTGCTCACCAAGCTCGACGGCACGGCCCGCGGCGGCATCGTCGTCGCCATCCAGCGCCAGCTGGGTGTTCCGGTGAAGCTCGTCGGCCTGGGCGAGGGTCCGGACGACCTCGCACCCTTCGACGCCGAGAGCTTCGTCGACGCCCTTCTCGAGGAGCGCTGACCTCACCCCTCCCGTCCAGGCCAGGCCTCTCCGCAGTCAAGACTGCCGCGTGTAAGCTCCCGCTTGTCGCCCCGGATCCCAGTGATCCCGGGTGAGGAGCGGGAGTTTTTACGTCTCTGAAACATGAGGGCGGCGTCGTCGAAACACGGACCGACAACCATGGAATCCAGCTCGCATCGGTGAAAGACATCGGTGAGTAGTTGTTTCCTTGGAGGGACACATGGAAATCGTGATCGAAGACGTTGGCGTGATCTGGGTGATCGTCGCCGGAGCGCTCGTGCTGTTCATGACGCCGGGCCTCGCGCTCTTCTACGGCGGCCTCTCGCAGACTCGCTCTGCGGTCAACATGATGATGATGAGCTTCGCCGCCATGGGCCTGGTTGCCCTGACGTGGGCGCTGTGGGGCAACGCCATCGCCGGGGCGGATCCGGTCGCCGGCGGCCTGTTCGGCAACCCGACCTCGGACTTCGTGCTCTTCGAGTCCATGGCGGCGGGCGGTGACTCCTTGGTGTGGGTCGGCTTCGGTGCCACGTTCGCCATCATCACCACGGCCCTGATCTCGGGCGCTGTGGCTGACCGTGCCAAGTTCGCCGGGTGGATGGTCTTCGTCCCGATCTGGATCACGCTGGTCTACGCTCCGCTGGCCTTCTGGGTCTGGGGCGACGGCGGACTGCTCGTCGAGGGCGGCTTCATCGGTGACACCGTGGGCGAGGCCGTCGACTTCGCCGGCGGGCTCGTAGTCCACATGTGTGCCGGTGTGGCGGCCCTGGCCCTGGTGCTCGTCATCGGGCCGCGTCAGAAGTTCGCCCCGAACAAGCCGCACAACGTGCCGTTCGTCCTGCTGGGTGCCTCCATCCTCTGGTTCGGCTGGTTCGGCTTCAACATCGGTGAGGCCGCTGACGTCGAAGAGGCTTCGCTGAACTGGATCAACACGTTGCTCGCACCGGCGGCAGCCCTGGTCGCCTGGCTGATCACGGAGTGGGCTCGCGGCAAGAAGCCCACCCCCGTGGGCGCGGCCTCGGGAATCGTGGCCGGCCTGGTCGCCATCACCCCGGCGGTGGCCTTCGTCACCCCGTTCGGCGCCATCATCATCGGCCTCGTCGCAGGTCTGGCCTGCTGCTTCGCCGTGGAGTTCAAGTACGGCAAGTTCGACGACACGCTCGACGTGGTCGGTCTGCACCTCGTCGCCGGCCTCTGGGGCACTCTGGCCATCGGGCTGTTCGGGAGCGAGGAGCTCATCGGGGACGGCCGAGGCAGCCTCTTCCTCAACGGTGACTTCTCCCTGCTCTGGGCGCAGATCGTCGCCTGCCTGGTGACGCTGGTGTTCGCCTTCGTGGCCACATATGTCATCGCGATGGCCATCCACAAGACCATGGGCTTCCGCGTCGAGCCCGAGGTGGAGCGGGGCGGCATCGACACCGTCGCCCACCGCACCGATGCCTACTCCAGCGACGCCGTCCCCTCGGCGGCCGAGAGACACAACGTCTCGAGCTGACACCGGCACTCGCCGTGACAGGCAGCGGGCCGGAGGCATGCGCATCATGCGCATGCCTCCGGCCCGCTCGTCTGCCTCCCCGGGCTCACCCGCTGCGCTGGAGGGTCTCCGGCGCTCGTGTCCAGGCGATGGCACCGATCATCAGGATGACGCCGGTCAGCCCAAAGGCCCATGCATATCCGAGACGGTCGACGATCAGCCCGGCCACCAGCGGGCCGACGATAGCCCCGAGGTCCTGAGTCATCTGGAACGTGGCGACTACCGGCCCCCCGTTGCGCCCCTCCCCGACGACATCTGCGATCGCCGCCTGCTGGGCAGGATTGACCAGGCCGGTCCCCGCGCCGGAGACGAGGCTCAGGAGGATCAGCACCCAGGGTTCGGGGGCGAGGCCCAGCGCCCCGGTGGAGATCGCGGTGATGACCAGGCCCAGGATGATCGGGCCCCGGCGCCCGTACCGGTCCGTCCGACGGGAGAAGAGCAGCACCGCGGCGACGTTGCCCGCTGCGAAGGTCGCCAGCACCACGCCGGCCAGCTGTGAGGAATCGATGATGAACCCGGAACCGACGAAGGCGGTGGCGGCGAAGAGCGGAACCATCGAGTTGCGCAGTCCGAAGGTGGCCCAGCCGTTGGCGAACCCGGCGGTCAGCGCCGCCCGGTAGCCGCGCACCGCCCAGGCCTCCTGCAGAGTCGCCCGCTGCCGCTCGTCCCGGCGTCCGCGATCCTCTAGGCGGGAACCGCGCAGCATCACGAAGACGATCATCGCCGCGACGACCAGTGCGCCCCCGTAGACCAGGAACGGCACGTGCGGTCCGAAGACCAGCAGCGCTGAGCCCACCAGGGGCCCGGCCACATTGCCGATGAGGAAGGCCGAGGCGTACGCCCCGGAGATCTTTCCGCGGATGCTCGGCGGAGACTTCCGTGCCAGGAAGGTCATCGCCGAGACGGTGAAGAACGTGGAGCCGATGCCCCCGACCGCCCGGAAGGCCAGAAGCAGCTCGTAGCTCGGTGCGTAGGCCGTGGCGATCATCGATGCCGCGACGATCAGCAGCCCCACCACATAGACCGGGGTCTCCCCCAGCATCTGGGTGAGCTTGCCCGAGGCGGGCGCGAAGACCAGCCGGAAGAGCCCGAAGGCGGAGACCACCGCCGAGACGGCCAGTGCCGAGACTCCGAAGTCAGCCGCGTACTGCGGAAGGATCGGTGCCACGATGCCGAACCCGATCGCCACGACGAAGGCGGCGAGAATGAGCACGCGCAGTTCGTTGGGGATCGGGGTCCGGGTGCGGTCCGCGGTGCGTGCCGCATCGTCGACAGCCATCCTTCACTCTCCTGGGAATGTGTCGGCGCAGCAGACGGCCGACGAGAAGTCTCTGACCTGCTTCGCAACGCCTGACAGGGTCGCCTTGTTCCCAGGATCAGACGGCGGGCTGAGACTCCGTCGCCCGGTCTTCGTCGGCACGGGCGAGCCGTTGGGAGACTACTCGGGTGGAGCCGTCCTGGCGCATGGAGACGCCGTAGAGCGCGTCGGCGATCTCCATGGTCCGCTTCTGGTGGGTGATGACGATCAGCTGCGAGGAGGCACGCAGCTCCTCGAAGATCACCAGGAGCCGGGAGAGATTGGTGTCGTCCAGGGCCGCCTCGACCTCGTCCATGACGTAGAAGGGACTCGGGCGCGCCTTGAAGATCGCGACCAGCAGGGCCACGGCTGTCAGTGAGCGTTCTCCGCCGGAGAGCAGGGAAAGACGCCGGATCCGTTTCCCCGGCGGGCGGGCGTGGACCTCGATGCCGGTGTTGAGCATGTCCTCCGGATTGGTCAGCTCCAGGTGGCCCTCGCCGCCGGGGAACAGCCGGGCGAAGACCCGTTCGAACTGCGCCTTGGTGTCGACCCAGGCCTCGGTGAAGACGCGTTCGACGGTCTGGTCGACGTCGGAGATGATCTCCAGCAGGTCCTGCCGGGAGCCCTTGAGGTCGGCCAGCTGCTCCTGCAGATAGCTGTGCCGCTCTTCCAGGGCGGCGTGTTCCTCCAGGGCCAGCGGGTTGACGTTTCCGAGCGCCTTCAGGTCCCGGCGTGCCCTGTCCAGGCGGGTCTGCTGCTCGGCCCGGTCGTAGGGTCGAGCCTCAGCATTCTCGTCCTCCGGATCTGGAATGGGCTGGTCCGGGCCGTAGTTCTCGATGAGGTACTCGGGGCTCAGGCTGAGTTCCTCGTGGCCCCGCTGCTCGGCGGCTTCAAGACTGACCCTCAGCTCCGTACGCGTCAGCTCGGCCTGGTGGAGCCGACTGGTGACGGAATCGAGATCCTCCGCCTCGGCCTGTCGCTCCTGCCGCAGCCGTTGGATCTCTGCGGCGAGGTCCCGATGCCGATGCTGAGCGTCGTCGTGGGCGTCCTGAGCCTCCTGCAGGACGGTGCTGATCCGTTCCACCGCCTGCTCCGCCTCGGCCTGCACGGCCTCGGCCTGCTGCGCCCGGCTGCTGCGCGCCTCGGCGACGCGCCGGGCCTGCTCCCGCCGGGTCTCCTCGGCCTGGGCGCTCCGACGCAGCCCGGCGGCCCGCTCCTGCAGCTGGTGATGCTGCTCCTCGGCCGCGCGCAGGGCCAGCCGCGCCTCCACCTCCTCACGCCGATCGGCGGAGGCCTGCTCGGAGAGCCGGTCGCGTTCCTCGGCGGAAGGCTCCTCCTCGACGTCGTCGCTCTCCGCTGCGGCCAGCCGTGCGGAGGCCTCATCGAGCTGCTCCTGCGCGTGCTGCCGTGCCTGAGCCACCTCGGCGATCTCCGTCTCCGCCGCCGCGATGCGCTCTTCGGCGCGGGAGACCTCGGAGCTGAGACGGCCGAGCTGCTCCGTGGTGGCGGTCATCTCGGCGTCGTTGGCGTGCAGCGCCTCCAGGCTCTCCTCCGCGGCAAGCTCAGCGGCGCGCGCGTCACCGGCCTGAGTCTCCGCCGCCGCCTGCACCTCGGCCAGGTCACGTTCGGTCTGCCGAAGAGTCTCGGTGAGCTCGGTGATCTGGGCGGTGATCGCCACATCAGAGTTCTCCAGGGCGGTGCCCCCGATGTGCTCGCCGCGGCGCAACACATCGCCGGAGGCGGTCACCGCCGTGCGCACGCCCGAGAGCGCCAGCGCCTTGCGTGCAGAGTCGAGATCCCGGCAGAGCACCACACCGTCCAGGGCGTGGGACAGCGGGGCGCTGAGCTCGGCGGGACCGCTGATCGCGGCACCGGCCGACAGCACACCCTCGGGCAGCCGAGCGGTGAGATCGCCCGCCGAAGGGGAGTCCGCCGTCTCCTGGGTCGGATAGATCAGGTGCGCTCGACCCTCATCAGCCTCGGCCAGCCGTGCCAGGGCTTGGGCCGCCTGCTCGGCGTCGGCCGCGACGAGGGCCGTGTCCAGGGATCCCAGACAGGCGGCCAGCGCCTTCTCCCAGCCGCCGGTCACGGTCAGCCGATCGGCAAGCGGGATGAGCTGCTCCCATTCCCTGCGCAGCGCCGCCGCCCCATCCCGGGGCGTGCGGGCCGCCGACAGCCCGGAGAGCCTGGCCCGGTACTCGTTGACGGCGGCCTCGAGCCGACGACGTTCGGCCAGGAGCTCGTCGTAGCGCCCCTTCAGCCCGTCGTACCGTGCCTGAGCCTTCTCGTAGGCGGCGTCGAGGTCCTCCTCGCCGGTCTCGATGCCGGCGATCCTCTGCTCCAGGTCGGCGAACTGGGCGCGGGAGCTCTCCCGCACCTGCCGAGCCTGCTCACGCTGCTCCTCAGCCCGACGCCGGCGCGCCTCAGCGGCCTCGATGCGCCCCTGGGCGGCGTCCACGCGGCCCCGCAGGGTCGCCAGACCGGCGCGACGGTCGGCGACGGCCCGCAGCTGCTCCGTCAGGCGGGTCTCCTCGGCCTTCAGTGCCTCCTCGCTGGCGGACCGACGCTCGCTCGTCTCCTCGAGGCGAGTGCGGCTCTGCTCCACCTCGGTCTGTTGGGTCTGGGCCTCCTCCGCGACCTGCTGAGCCTGGACCCGGAGCTGCTCGGGGTCCCGCCCGGAGTCCTCCACCGTGGCCGAGGCGTAGAGGCTGCGGGATCGCTCAGCGGCCACCGAGGCCACGGAGCGCAGCCGCTCCTGCGCCTGGGCCAGCCGGTGGTGACCCGCCAGCAGCTTCTCCCCGCGCAGCCGCTGCGCGCGGGACTGCTCCTCACGGGCGGTGATCCGCCGATCCTGCCCCTGCAGGGAGGCTCGCAGCTCCTCAGCCCGACTGCGGTCCTCCTCCTCGCCACGGCCCGACTCGTGCAGCGCGGTGGCGGCCTGGATGAGGTCGTCGGCGATGAGTCGGGACAGAGAGTCGCGGACGTCATGCTGGATGCGCTGGGCCCGGCGGGCGACCTTCGCCTGACGACCGAGCGGCGCCAGCTGACGGGAGATCTCGGAGATGAGGTCCTCGAGCCGATCCAGGTTGCCCTGCATCGACTCCAGCTTCCGGACGGTCCGTTCCCGCCGCCGCCGGTGCTTGAGCACGCCGGCGGCCTCCTCGATGAACCCGCGTCGCTGCTCCGGGGTGGCCTGTAGGATCTGGTCCAGCTGCCCCTGGCCGACGATCACGTGCATCTCCCGGCCGAGCCCTGAGTCGGAGAGCAGCTCCTGGATGTCGAGGAGGCGGCACTTCTGTCCGTTGATCGTGTATTCCGAGCCCCCGGTCCGGAACATCGTCCGGCTGATGGTGACCTCGGAGTATTCGATGGGCAGTGCGCCGTCGGAGTTGTCGATGGTGAGGCTCACCGAAGCGCGGCCGAGCGGCTGCCGATCTGTGGTTCCGGCGAAGATGACGTCCTCCATGGAGCCGCCGCGCAGGGACTTCGCCCCCTGCTCCCCCATCACCCAGGCCAGGGCGTCGACCACGTTGGACTTTCCTGATCCGTTGGGACCGACGACGGCGGTCACCCCGGGCTCGAATTCGAAGGTGGTCGCCGAGGCGAAGGACTTGAAGCCCCGGATGGTCAGCGTCTTCAGATGCATGCCCGGATCCCCTCCTTCTGCCTCTCCTGCGTCTGTGCTGGACTGTGTTGGGTTGAGCTGGGCTGACTATGGCTGCGCCGGGCAGGGATCGCCCGGATTCAGCCCTGGGATTCAGCCCTGCGGGGAGAAGTCCGGCATCCGCTCGCCGAGCCCGAAGAGCTTCTCCAGCGCGGCCACGGTGCGCGCGGCAGCCGCACCGTCGCCGTAGGGGTTCACTGCGTTGGCCATCGCTCGGTAGGCCTCAGCGTCGTCGAAGAGCGTGGACACCTCGGTGACCACCCGGTCCTCGTCGGTGCCGATGAGACGCACGGTGCCGGCGTCGACGGCCTCCGGCCGCTCGGTGTTCTCGCGCATCACCAGCACCGGTTTGCCGAGGCTGGGGGCCTCCTCCTGGACGCCCCCGGAATCCGTGAGCACCACGGTGGCCAGGTTCATCAGACGGGTGAACTCGCCGTAGGGCAGCGGCTCCGTGACGATGACGTTGTCATGGCCGGCCAGCGCGGGCAGGATCGCCTCACGCACCACCGGGTTGCGGTGGGCCGGCAGCACGATGAGCTTCTCCGGGTAGCGATCGGAGAGCCGCGCCAGCGCCCGTCCGACGCCCTCCATGGCAGAGCCCTGGTTCTCCCTCCGGTGGGTGGTGACCAGCAGAACGTCCTGACCTGAGGCTGCCGCATCCTCGAGCTGCTGGTCGGAGAACGGCACCTGCTTCTCCGCGACCTCGAGCAGCGCGTCGATCACGGTGTTGCCGGTGACCACGACGTCCTCTTCGGCGATGGCCTCACGCAGCAGGTTCGCCCGCGACTGGCTGGTGGGCGCCAGGTGCAGGGAGGTGATCTGAGAGGTCATCTTGCGGTTGGCCTCCTCCGGGAACGGGGAGAACAGGTCGAAGGAGCGCAGCCCGGCCTCGGCGTGGATGACGGGGATCCCGACGTAGAAGGCGGCCAAGGCCCCCGCCGTAGTGGTGGTCGTGTCTCCCTGGACGAGGACGGCGTCAGGCTTCTCCTCGGTGAACAGCGCGTCGAGACCGGTGACCGTCCGGGTCAACACACCGTTGAGGGTCTGACGCGGCTGGATGATGTTCAGGTCATGGTCAGGGACGATGCCGAAGAGCTCGTTGACCTGGTCCAGCATCTCGCGATGCTGGCCGGTGACGGTCACCCGGCAGTCGAAGTGCTCGCTGGCCTGTAGGGCCTTCACGATCGGAGCCATCTTGATCGCCTCGGGCCGGGTGCCGTAGATCGGCATGATCCGCTTCATCGCCGTAGTTCTTCCCCTCTGATGGTGGATCTCATGTCTTCGCTGGAGAACGCGGACTCCGTATGGCTGTCCTCCGGCGCTGCCGCCGGTCCGGCTCGAGCGCCGTGGACGCGGGCGCCGCTGCCGGAGTCACAGCGCCCAGCCTATCTGCTGCGGCACGCGCATGGGCGCAGACAGCCGGTCCCGTGCCGCACTCCTGCGCTAATGTGGTGGCGATGAGCAGCTCAGCAGACTTCACCGGGGAGGCCCTGGAGGGACGGCGGCGCCAGCGGGCGCGACACGCGTTGGCCTTCCAGGACCCGCAGTCCCCGACCCGTCGGCTGCTCGCCCGTTTCCCCGACGTCGACTGGGCCGCCCCGCGGGAATTCGCGAGCGCCCCCTCGCCGACCCGGCAGCTGGTCGCCGCCGCCCGCCGGAAGAAGGTCACCAAGCACGAGGTCCAGCACGGCTATCGGACGTTCACGCTCAACGGGGACGTCATCGGTGGACTCAACCAGCGCACGCACACCCTGGTCAGCGATCAGGCCAAGCGCGCCTGCCGCGCACGGCCGCTGGCCAAGCAGTATCTGCAGGCCATGGGAGTCCCCACCCCGGCGGGTCGCGGCTTCCGCGTCCGCGAGTTCGACGATGCCGTCGCCCACTGCGCGGAGCTCGACGGACCGGTGACCATCAAACCGGCCACCGGAGCTGCCGGAGTCGGGGTGTCCTGGGCGGTAAAGGCTGAGGAGGACCTTCGACCGGCGTGGGAGTACGCCCGGGCCGCCCGTACGACGCCCCTGCAGCGCAGCCTGGAGCTGCTCGTCGAGGAGCACGTCACCGGCATGGATGTCCGCGTCTACGTGGTCGGCGAGACGCCGGTGGCCGCAGTGGCCCGACTGCCGCTGTTCATCGTGGGTGACGGCCGTTCCACCGTGCGTCGGCTCGTCGAGGACGCCGTCGCCGCCCGCTCCACGAACTCCTACCTGGCCAAGCATGCGCCCGAGGTCGACGACGACGCGCTGGCCGAGCTGGGACTGAAGACCTCGGCCGTCCTCCCCGCAGGTGAGATGCGTGACATCAGCGGCACCTCCAACCCTCTGGTAGGAGGCGTCACCCTCGACATCACCACCGAGCTGTGCCACGGCCACCGCGAGCTCGCGGTGGATGCGATGTGGGCTCTGCCCGGCCTGCGCGCCGCCGCCGTGGACATGGTGGTGCCGCACCTCGAGGTCTCCGACGGTGCGGTCGTGGTGGACCTGCACGACGACGCCGACCTCTCTCTGCACCGCTACCCCTCCTACGGCGCCGTGAGACGTCCCGCAGATGCCATCATCGAGCAGATGATCCAGCGGGCGAGGCGCTGACTCGGTGACGACACTCCCCTCCTGGGTCGGTCCAGCACGGCGGCTCGGCTCCTCCTCGCACGCCCTGAGCCATGGCCTCCCCGAGCGTCGCCGCCTCCCTGAGCTGCACGGGGTGCGCGGTCTGGCGATCCTGGGGGTGGTCCTGTTCCACCTCTTCGGAGCCGGCCGGGTCTCTGGAGGCATCGACGTCTTCCTGGCGATCTCCGGCTTCCTGTTCACCGCGATGCTGCTGCGAGAGGCCGCCGCCACCGGGCGCATCGCCGTGACGGACTATCTGGGAAGACTGGTGCGCCGCATCCTAGCCCCAGCTGCCCTGGTCATCCTCGTGACCGCAGCGGCGGGGCTGCTGATTCTGCCGGTCACCCGGCACGGGCAGCTCCTCACGGAGGCGAGGGCCTCACTGCTGTGGCTGGAGAACCACGAGCTGATCCGCTCGCAGCTGTCCTATGAGGCCGCCGGGCCGGAGACCAGCCCTTTCCAGCACTTCTGGTCGCTCTCCGTGCAAGGTCAGTTCTATCTGGTGTGGCCCCTGCTTGTGGTGCTGGCCGTGCACCTGGCTCGCCGCACCGGGCGCTCCGCCGCCGGGGTGATGGGTCTGCTGACCTCCGGAGTGCTGGTGGCCTCATTCGCCTGGGCGGTGCATCAGCAGCAGGTGGATCAGGCGGCCGCCTACCTGATGTCCTCGACCCGCGCCTGGGAACTCGCCTTCGGCGGGCTGCTGGCGCTGCTGGCCGTCCACCTGCGGCTTCCGCCACGGTGTCGCGGCGCGGCGGCCTGGCTGGGCCTGGGGCTGGTCATCAGCTGCGGCTTCGTCCTGGACGGCGCTGCTCTCTTCCCTGGCCCCTGGGCGCTCTGGCCGCTGCTGGGACTGGCCCTCATCCTCTCCGCTGCGCAGGCCGCCCCCGAGGATGACTCCGGAGCTGTCGGCGACGCAGTCACGGGGGCGGGGCGACCGAAGCCGCTGAGGCTGCTCTCCTCGCGACCCCTGGCCCGGACCGGCGATCTCGCCTACAGCCTGTACCTGTGGCACTGGCCCGCGCTGATCCTGCTGCTGGAGATCACCGGCGCCGAGCGGCTTGGTCCCGGTGGCGCCGTGGTGGTGCTGGCCTTCTCATGGGCGGCGGCCTGGGCCACACACCGATGGGTGGAGGTTCCCCTCGCACGTCTGGGGCGGCCGGGACGTCAGGTCGCGGCCGGCACCTCCGTGCCGGTCTCCCCTCCGCACCCGATGGCGCGCACCGCCTCCCCCGCCTCCGGCGGCCGGGGCGCTCGGAGGCAACGGAACACCCTCGCCCTCGCCGCCGCGACGTTGACGGTGACCACCGCCGCCATCACCGTGCATCTGCAGGTGTCCACTGACCCGCAGGAGGACGGCCTGGCCATGCAGGGCATGGACCGTCACCTGTATCCCGGGGCGTCGGTCACCGCCTCCGAGGCCTCCGCAGCCGCGGCCTCCTTTCCCTCCCTCGACGCCGACGAGGTGCCGGTCTTCCCCGAGCTGGTGGGGCTGGGCCAGCGCGTCCCGGAGTACGCGACTCGGGACTGCCACCAGCGGACGGGGGACGATCCGGGAACCGGCGAGGTGCTGGTCTGCGAGGATCCACGCAGCCCGGAGAACCCCCGGGCGACCATCATGCTGGCCGGCGGCTCCCATGCGGGACACTGGCAGCACGCCTGGCTGATGCTGGCCGAAGAGCATGACTGGGAGGTGCTGGTCGCCACCAAGGGCGGATGCGTGTTCCGTCACATCGAGGACCTCGAGGACAACCAATGTGCGCGCTGGAACGCGGGCTTCGCCGAGGTCGTGGCGGAGCGGAGCCCCGATGTGGTGGTCACTCCGGGGACCCGCCTCCCCCGGGAACCGGGTGAGGAATTCATCGTCGACGGCGCCCAGGAACGATGGCAGGAGATCACCGACGCCGGTGCCGAGCTCCTGCTGATGCGCGGCACTCCCCGCCAGCTGACCAATGTCCCCGACTGCCTGGCCTCCGGCGGAGACGCGATGAGCTGCGCCCCCGACGGCGGCAGGTTCGCCGAGACCAACCCCCTGGCTGAGCTCGGGCTGCCGCCGGGCACGGCCACGGTGGATCTCAGCGAGCTGTTCTGCCCCCAGGGCCAGTGCGCGGCGATCATCGGCAATGTGGTGGTCTACCGAGACAGCCACCACCTCACCAACGAGTACGTGGAGACTGCGGCCCCCTACCTGGAAGACCGAGTGCGTGAGGCGATGCCCCATCTCTTCGAGGTGGAGTCCCAAGCTGTCGGGGCGCCGGACGGTGAAGGGCCCGCTGATACAATGGCTGGCGCTCCATGGGGAGGCCGTTCCCTGTGAGAGCCTCACGACGGCGGGACCGGCAGCCTGCCGGTACTGCGACGAAGTCCCCGGAAGGATCGTGGTGATGGCCACTCCGACAGCAGAGCGCACGGCCGCCCAGAACGGGGCGGACGCCTCGCACGAGGCCGCCCATGTGGTGCAGCTGGACGGCAGCTCGCTGGTCCGGGTAGGTGCCCGCCCCCGGCTCTTCGACTACATCCGACGCCTGTGGACCTTCCGGCACTTCATCATCTATGACTCCCACTCCCGGGTGCAGACGGCCAACTCCAACGACGCCATGGGGCGCGTGTGGATGGTCGTCAACCCGATCCTGAGCGGATTCGCCTATTTCCTGGTGTTCGGGATGCTGCTTGACCTCTCCCGCGGCATCAGCAACTTCATCGGGTACCTGATCATCGGCGTGTTCATGTTCCGCTACACGACGTCAGCGGTCTCCTCCGGGGCGAGTTCGATGGTCAGCAATCAGTCGGTGGTGCAGGCTTTCAATTTCCCCCGCGCGAGCCTGCCGTTCGCCATCAACGTCCGTGAGCTCTTCTCCAACGTGCCCATGCTGCTGGTGATGGGGGTGCTGGTGCTCACCATCGGAGACGTGCCGCTGGCCGGCACCGAGCCGACGCCCGTCTCGGTGGACTGGCTGTGGCTGTTCATCTTCCCCGTGCTGGCACTGAACTTCCTGCTCAGCACGGGTCTAGGGATGCTGCTGGCGCGTGCGGTCTCCGCGTACACGGATGTGAAGCACATGATCAGCTTCGGGATGCGGATCTGGTTCTACACCTCGGCGGTCTTCTTCACCGTGGACCGTTTCGCCGGGGCCCCCGGCGGTGAGTACATCGAGTTCGCGATGTACCACAACCCGATGTTCTGCGTGCTGGACATCATCCGCTCCACCTGGCTCTACGGCGAGATGGCCGACCCTTATCGCTGGGTCGTGCTGATCACCTCCTCGGTCAGCATCTTCATCATCGGTTTCCTCGTGTTCTGGCACGGCGAAGAGAAGTACGGGAGGGAACGATGAGCGTCCCGGTGCGGAACTACACACCACGGCGGGTGAACTGGGGATCCTCCGGCGAGTCGGAGGTCCTCACGGCGCACACCGGCGAGCTGGACCTCCTGCAGCAGGACCAGCTCTTCGAAGAGATCGCCTGGGCCGACGAGGCGCGGGAGCCTGAGGTAGAGCGACTCGACGCCAGCCAGATCGCCGTGGCGGTGGACCAGGCGTCCATGATCTACAAGATCCGCTCCTCCTCGGAGTACCGCAACTCCCAGCGCAGGATCTCCCGCCAGTTGGGCAGGATCACCGGCTCGGGCTGGGCCCACGTGCCGGCGCTGCAGGATCTGAGCTTCGTAGTGCGGCAGGGCGAATCCGTGGGCGTGATCGGCACGAACGGCTCCGGGAAGTCAACTCTGATGAAGCTGCTGACGGGCAAGATCCGGCCCACCACCGGTGAGGTCTACGCGACCTCGACACCGGTCATGCTCGGCGTCAACGCCGCCCTGGTGAAGCAGCTGTCCGGCCGGGAGAACATCAAGCTCGGGTGTCTGGCCATGGGGCTCTCGCCGGCACAGGTGGCCGAGAAGTACGAGATGGTCGTGGAGCTCTCCGGCCTGGAGGCCTCGCTGAACCTGCCGCTGAAGTCCTACTCCTCCGGCATGGCCTCGCGCCTGCAGTTCGCCATCGCCACCGCGGTGGACCCAGACATCCTCATCATCGACGAGGCCCTGAACACCGGTGATGCGCAGTTCCGGGCGCGCACCAAGCGCCGTCTGGACGAAGTCCGCCAGCAGGCCGGCTGCGTCTTCCTGGTGTCCCACTCGCTGGGGACCATCAAGCAGATGTGTTCCCGCGTGATGTGGATCGAGCAGGGCCGGCTGCTGGCCGATGGTGATCCGGAGTGGGTCATCCAGCAGTACCAGGAGTACACCGAGCACAAGTCCAATGACCGTCTGCGGTCTGCCCAGATCGTCTATGACCGCACGCTGCTGCAGCTGGGCCCGGTACGCATCGACTTCGACGGCGGCACCCGGCCCAAGCGCGCCGGCTGACGTCGCCGCCCGGATGCTCCCGGGCCCTCCAGCGGCGCAGCGGATCGACCAGGCACAGATCAGGGCCCGGGACGGTTCACCGTCCCGGGCCCTGTGACGCGCATGCGGGCATGATCTGCCCGGGGCTGCTGCTCAGCCGAACCAGATGCCGATCTCGCGTTCGGCGCTCTCCACGGAGTCCGAGCCGTGCACCAGGTTCTTCTGCACCTTCTCCCCCCAGTCACGGCCGAGGTCGCCGCGGATCGTCCCCGGAGCCGCCGTCGTCGGCTCCGTGGTGCCCGCCAGGGAGCGGAACCCCTCGATGACCCGGTCACCCTCCAGGATCGCGGCGACCACGGGGCCGGAGAGCATGAAGTCCACCAGAGGCTGGTAGAAGGGCTTGCCCTCGTGCTCGGCGTAATGGGCGGCCAGCTGCTCGGTGGAGGCGCGCAGCTGCTTCAGCTCGGCGATGCGGTAGCCCTTGGTCTCCGCTCGGCGCAGGATCTCACCGGTCAGGCCGCGCTCGACGCCGTCGGGCTTGACCAGGATCAGGGTGCGTTCAGTCATTCAGCTCTCCTCACGATGCATATGCTCAGTCTCGGGCCGCCCGGGCTCCGCCTCGGCAGCCAGGCGTTCCTCCGCCCTCCATCTTTCCATCTTCTCCCGGTCCAGCTGGCGTCCCTTGACCACCGCGTACCACCAGCACGCCAGGAACATCACTCCGACGAAGTACATGAACGGCTCGAAGACGCCGCCGGCGATGATCACGCCCTGCAGGATCCAGCCCATCCAGTAACCCCAGGGGCGGGTGAGAACAGCACAGGTGAGGATCAGCAGCGCCGACACCACCAGGGATCCCCCGAACAGCCACCAGGCGAACCACTCGTTCTGATGCAGCCCCCAGGCCATGAGCCCGTAGAAGAACATCAGCAGCGCCTCAAGGCTGAGCACGGCCGAGGCGAACATGACTCGCACCGACCGCGGCGGACGGGTCATGCCCGGCCGCCATTCCCGCTGCGCGCGGGTCTCGCGGCGAGGTCGACCCGCGCGGGCGTCGTCGTCCTGTCCTGCCATCTCAGAGGTCACCTCCGCCCAGCAGCGTACGGGCCTCTCCGACCACGGTGATGGATCCGGTGATCAGCACTCCGGCCCCGACTCCGTCGGCGGAGGCATCGATCCTCCCCACAGCCCAGTCGATGGCCTCGTCGAGGCGTTCGGTGATGTGGATGTCCTGCTCTGAGAAGCCGATGTCCAGGGCGATCTCCGCCAGCTGCGCCGACGGGATCGCCCGGGGGGAGGTGGACTGGGTGAAGCAGATGTCCTCGACCAGGCCGTCGTATTCGCGGTGCAGCGTCGCGAGGATCTCCCGGGCGTCCTTCTCCTGAAGGATCCCCACCACCAGCACCAGCTGTGAGAGCCCGAACGACTCCTTGAGCGCCTGCGCGCTGGCCTCGATGCCGGAGGGATTGTGGGCGGCGTCGATGATCATCGACGGGCTGGTGCGGAGTACCTCGAGCCGCCCGGGCGAGCTGATGTGCTCGCAGGCCAGCTGGAGGATCTCCAGGCTCAGCTCCTGCTCCCCTCCCCCGATGAACGCCTCAAGCGCCGCGATCGCCACCGCCAGGTTCTCGGCCTGGTGGGCGCCGTGCAGCGGCAGCAGCAGGTCGGGATAGCGTCCGGCCAGCCCCTGGATGGTGACCTGCTGACCGCCGACCCCTGGGGTGCGCGCCTCGACGCCGAACTCGACTCCTTCGAAGCGGAACGGGACCGCGGCCTCTCGGGCTGCCTCCAGCAGCACGTCAGCGGCCTCTGGGACCTGGGCGGCCGAGATCAGGAATCCCTCCGGCTTGATGATGCCGGCCTTCTCCAGGGCGATGTCCCGTTCCGAGTCACCGAGCAGATCCGTGTGGTCCAGGGAGATGGGTGTGAGCACGCTGACTGATCCGTCGGCGACGTTGGTGGCGTCGGTGATCCCTCCCAGCCCGACCTCGAGGACCATGACGTCGACGGGCTCGTCGGCGAAGATGGCGAAGGCCAGGATGGTCACGCACTCGAAGTAGGTCAGCGGCACCTCTCCGCGCGCAGTCAGCTGCTGGTCCACCAGGCTCAGGTGCGGGCGGATCTCGTCCCAGATGCGCACGAACGTCTCGTCCGCCACCGGTGATCCCTCCACACAGATCCGTTCGGTGACAGAGGCCAGGTGCGGTGACGTGTAGCGACCCACCCGCAGGTCGTGGGCGAGCAGGCCGGCCTCGATCATCCGGGCGGTGGAGGTCTTCCCGTTGGTCCCGCTGAGGTGGATCACCGGGGCGGCCCGGTGGGGCTCGCCGAGGATGTCCATGGCCATGCGCATGGGCTCCATGCGCGGCTCCATCTTGTTCTCCGGCGCGCGGGAGAGCAGCTCCGCGTAGACGCTGGCCACCGAGAACTGGTCGACCGGCTGGCCCTCGACGGGGTTCAGCGACTCGGAATCAGACATGGGTTGTCTCCTCAATCGACGGGGGTCGTCGTGCGGCGCGGACGAGAGTCGCGGCCATCGTCGACGGCGACGCAGACCAATGGGTCAGAGGCGGCCGCGTCGGCCACCAGGTGCAGCTGAGAGGTGAGCGTCTCGGAGGTCACCAGCTCACGGTGGTCCTCGATCGCGTCGATCGTCGACGCGGCCGCGGTCACCGTGGTCCGGATGCGGTCCGAGACCTGGAGGTCGGCATCCTTGCGGGCCTGCTGGATCGTGCGGATCAGATCCCGGGCGGTGCCCTCGGCGATGAGCCTGGCGGTCAGGGCGGTGTCCAGGACGAGGAAGCCTCCCCCGGCGCCGTCGACGACGCCCTCCAGCACGGTCACGGCCTGGTCGGCCAGAGCGTCAGAGACCGTGGTGGTCAGCGTGTACTCGCCCTCGTGGAGCGCCAGCCCGCCTGCGATCACTCCCCCGGCGGTGGTCGACCAGTCGCCGGACTTCGCCCCCTTGATGGCCTTCTGGACGTCCTTTCCCAGCCGGGGTCCGGCAGCACGGGCATTGACCACCAGCTGCTGGCCGATCCCCCAGTCGTCCGCTGAGACCTCAGCGGCGTCGCGGAGCTCGACCTCCTTGATGTTGAGCTCGTCGGCGATGATCTGCTGATAGGTCCCTGCCAGGTCGGCGGCTCCGGGGACCACCACGGTCAGCTTGGCGAGGGGCTGACGCACCCGCAGCTTGGCGGACTTGCGCAGGGAGGAGCCGGCGGAGGTGATGCCACGGGTGAGGTCCATCAGCCCCACGGACCGCTCGTCGCGCAGGTACTCCTCCGGGTCCGGCCAGTCGGCCAGGTGCACGGAACGCTCCCCTGTCAGGCCGCGCCAGATGTCCTCGCTGATCAGCGGCAGCAAGGGCGCCGCCACCCGGGCGAAGGTCTCCAGTGCGGTGTAGAGGACGTCATAGGCTGCGGTGTCCTCCTCGTAGAAGCGCTGACGGGACCGGCGGATGTACCAGTTGGTCAGTGTCTCGGAGAAGGTGCGCAGCGCGTCGCAGGCCGCGGAGACGTCGTAGGCGTCGAGGGCGGTGGTCGCCCCCCGGACCAGGTCGCCGGTGGCGGCCAGGATGTAGCGGTCCAAGGGGTTCAGCGCCTCGGTGTCCACCTCGGGGGCGGTGACCCGCCTCGCCTGGTATCCGGCTCCGCCGTTCGCCGTGTTGGCGTAGAGGGTGAAGAAGTGCCAGGCGTTCCACATCGGCAGCAGCACCTGGCGCACGCCCTCGCGGATGCCCTCCTCAGTGACGACCAGGTTGCCTCCGCGCAGGATGGGTGAGCTCATCAGGAACCAGCGCATCGCATCCGAGCCGTCGCGGTCGAAGACCTCGTTGACGTCCGGATAGTTGCGCAGCGATTTGGACATCTTCTGCCCGTCGGAGCCCAGCACGATGCCGTGGCTGATGACGTTGGTGAACGCAGGCCGGTCGAACAGCGCGGTGGCCAGGATGTGCATGGTGTAGAACCAGCCG
Organism: Nesterenkonia xinjiangensis; assembly: GCF_013410745.1. Taxonomy (NCBI): domain Bacteria; kingdom Bacillati; phylum Actinomycetota; class Actinomycetes; order Micrococcales; family Micrococcaceae; genus Nesterenkonia; species Nesterenkonia xinjiangensis. The sequence continues at coordinate 3,557,721 of NZ_JACCFY010000001.1, forward strand.
CGGGTCTGTCCGATGTACTCCACGATGAAGTCTGCCGGATGGTGGTCTTCGAACCAGTCTGCGTTCTCGAAGGGGTAGTGCACCTGCGCGAACTGCATGGACCCGGAGTCGAACCAGACGTCGAGGACGTCGGGCACACGCACCATCGTCGACCGCCCGGTCGGGTCATCCGGATTGGGCCGGGTGAGCTGATCGATCCAGGGACGGTGCAGGTCCGGCTCGCCCTGGGCATTGCGCGGGTAGTCCCCGAAGGCCTCCTTGAGCTCGTCCAGGGACCCGTAGACCTCGGTGCGCGGGTAGGCGGGGTCGTCGGAGATCCATACCGGGATGGGGCTTCCCCAGTAGCGGTTGCGGGAGATCGACCAGTCCCGGGCGTTCTCGAGCCACCTGCCGAACTGGCCGTGCTTGACGTTGGCCGGGATCCAGTTGATGGCCTCGTTGTGCTCGAGCATGCGCTTCTTGATCTGGGTCACGGCGACGTACCAGGACGTCACTGCCTTGTAGATCAGCGGGGTGCGGCAGCGCCAGCAGTGCGGGTAGGAGTGCACGTAGGACTGTTCCCGGACCAGGCGGCCCGCGGCCTTGAGCACGTTGATGATGGTGCGGTTGGCCTCGAAGACCTGCACACCGGCGATCTCAGCCAGCGGGGCGTCGCCGTCTCCGGTGGGCTCGGCGAACATCGGCAGGAAGCGTGCGCCCTCGTCGATGGAGAGGATCACGGGGATCCCTGCCTCCTCCGAGGACCGCTGGTCCTCCTCACCGTAGGCGGAGGCCTGGTGGACCAGGCCGGTGCCGTCCGTGGTGGTGACGTAGTCCTCCACCAGCACCCGGAAGGCATGCTGGGTGCCCCACTGTTCGGCGTCGGTGTAGTAGCCCCACAGGGGCTGATACTCCAGGCCCGCCAGATCGGCGCCCTGGTAGCGGGCGACCACGGCGGCGGAGGCGTGCTCGGCGGCGGTGCTGTCCTCAGTGTCCGCGAATCCCAGGTCCTTGGCGTAGGCGCCGAGGAGCTCACCGGCGAGCAGGTGCCGACCCGGCTGCGGCCCGTCGGCCGGTGCCTCGACGACGACGTACTCGACGCCGGGGCCGACGGCGACGGAGAAGTTGGTCGGCAGGGTCCAGGGGGTGGTCGTCCAGGCCAGCAGGTTGACCCCGCGCAGGGAGTCTCCGTGCTCGCCGCCGCCGGTGACCGGGAAGCTGACGGTCACCGAGGGGTCCTGGCGTTCCTTGTAGACGTCGTCGTCCATGCGGAGCTCATGGTTGGACAGCGGTGTCTCGTCCTTCCAGCAGTACGGCAGCACGCGGAAGCCCTGGTAGGTCAGGCCCTTCTCATGGAGCTGGGAGAAGGCCCAGATGACCGATTCCATGTAATCGACATTGAGGGTCTTGTAGTCGTTCTCGAAGTCCACCCAGCGGGCCTGGCGGGTGACGTAGTCCTCCCATTCCGCGGTGTACTTCAGCACCGAGGAACGGCAGGCATCGTTGAAGGTGTCGATGCCCATGGCCTCGATCTCGGCCTTGTCAGTCATGCCCAGCTGCTTCATGGCCTCCAGCTCGGCGGGCAGACCATGGGTGTCCCAGCCGAAGCGGCGCTCCACGCGCATGCCACGCTGGGTCTGGTAGCGGGCGACCAGGTCCTTCACATAGCCGGTGAGCAGATGCCCGTAGTGCGGCAGCCCGTTGGCGAAGGGCGGGCCGTCGTAGAAGACGAACTCTCCGCCGCGTCCTCCCCCGGCTTCGGCCGGGCGGTTGTCCACCGACGCCTGGAAGGTGCCGTCCTCGGCCCAACCTGCCAGGACTCGCTCTTCGATCTGCGGGAACCGTGGGGAGGCGGGGATCGTCTCGGAGGCACCGGGGGCCGTGGTCGTGCGGGGATACACGGGCGAAGAGTTCTGCTCGGTCATGGAGATCCGTCCTGGGTGTTCACGATCTGGTGGGCGTCGCGTTCTTCCGCAAGGACGCCTCAGCCGGAGCCGGACGCGGTACCACCTCGCTTGTCCGCATCCACACCTCGGCGCGTGGGCCGGGGCGAGGAGGATACGGACCTCTCCATGACAGCTGTGACGGGCATGCCCGTCCGGTTCTACTGGGGCCCGCCGCTGGAGTGCGGACCGGTTCCTCCGGAAGCTCACCGGTGATGGCCGGGTCATCGCTGATGGGCATATTCTACGGGATCATCTCCCGGAGGGCAGAACCGGCGGGCCAGACCCGGCGGGCGCCTCTTCCCGGCCGCTGCCCGCACGGCTACGGTGGTGGTCTGCCCACGGCGGCGCTGCCGTCGGGACACGGGCCTGGACGTCGAGACGGAGGTGCGGGATGGAGATCACCTGGGTCTCGGAGACAGCGGTCACAGAGGCGGTGCTGCTGCTGTGCGCATTTGTGCTCTCCGCGGTGATCGGGATCGAGCGCGAGGTCCGGCTGAAGTCCGCCGGGGCCCGCACCCACATCCTGGTGGGGCTGGGCTCGGCGCTGTTCACCCTGGTGTCGGCCTACGGGTTCTCGCCCCTGCTGGGCGAAGAGGTGATCCTGGACCCCTCACGCATCGCGGCCCAGATCGTCACCGGCATCGGCTTCCTGGGCGCCGGCGTGATCTTCGTGCGGCAGAACATCGTCTCCGGGCTGACCACCGCCGCGTCGATCTGGGTGACCGCTGCCGTCGGCATGGCCTGCGGGGCGGGCATGCCGCTGATCGCGGGGCTCACCGTCGCCTTCTACCTGCTGGCGGTCACGCTGATCACCATGGTGGCCCGCCGGCTGCCCCGGCACAGTCGCAGCCGGGTGTTCCTGATCCGTTACGCCGACGGTCGCGGAGTGCTGCGGGATGTCCTGGGCCGAGCCTCGGACCTCGGCTACGCCTCGGGGCTGTCCCGCACCCGTCAGCTGGAGGCCGACGACGGACCCGTCGTGGAGGCCACGCTGCGCTTCACCAGCCTTCAGGGCGTCAGCGCGGACGAGCTGCTCCGGTCCCTCACGGAGATCTCCGGCGTGCGCGAGGTGCGCTCCATCCAGGAGGAGCACGACTGAGAGGCCCCGGGCCCCTCAGCCGCGCGGGCCTCGCTCAGCCCTCCAGCTGCTCCGTCTCGCGGACCGCAAGCCACAGCTCCATGTGGCTCTCACCGCCGTCGGCGTCGAAGACCGTGGCCAGCAGCTCGGGGGCCTCCACCGGCTCATAGGGGTTGGACGGGAACCACTCCCCGTAGGCCTGCGGCCACAGCTGTTGGATGTCCTCGATCTCCATGCTCCGGGAGCCGAGCACCAGCCAACGGTGGGCACCCACACGCAGGGAATGGTGGTCACCGGTGGGCCCGTCGGTGGCGGCGGCCAGCCAGTAGTCGAAGGTGCTGCCGTCCTCGCGCTCCTCCTCGAAGTCGGTGCACACCGCCAGCACCCCTGCGGGGCGCCGGGTGGAGCGTGCCGAGATGTCCTCCAGCACGTCGCGTCCGAGTTCCTCCAGGAACTCCGTCATGGCAGGGTTCGGTCCCTGTTGGACGATCGACATCCGACGGCTGCGCCCCACCAAGGTGAAGGCGTCCAGGGTCTCGATCCGATAGTTCATCTGCTCGGTTCCTTCCACTGTGAGGGTGAACCGCAGCGGGGCCTGGGACCGCAGTCCCGCTCCGGCACCCGCGCCCCGAGCCTCGGCAGGGCCGACCCCATGGACCGTGCGGAAGGCGCGGCTGAAGGCGTCGGCGGAGCTGTACCCGAAGCGCACGGCGATGTCCTGCAGCGGCTCCCGTCCGCCGAGCACCGTCGGCGCGGCCAGGGTCATGCGGCGGCGCCGCACGTATTCCGAGACCGGCATGCCGGCCAGCACGGAGAACATCCGGCGGAAGTGATGCTCCGAGGTCAGGGTGGCCTGTGCCAGCCGGGCGACGTCGATCTCGCCTCCGGAACGGTGCGTCGCGCCGTCGGCGATCTGTTCTTCGATCAGTGCGATCGCCCGATTCCAGCTGTCCATCCTGCCCTCCGTCGATCCGCGTCCTGCGGTTCCTCTGACCTCATCAGCATAGGGAGACGACGACGCCGCGGACCCGACGAAGCATGCCCGCTTCGGTCGGGTCCGCGGGGTCGGAGGAGGCTGCGGGACGAGGCTGCCGGAGGTAGCCGGGGCTCAGCTCTGCTCGGGGTCCGCGAGCTCCACATCGGAGACTGAGATCGCATGGACGGCCTCGCCCTCCCCGACAAGCTCGATCGCCCGGGAGCGGGTGGCGGCACGGATGTCGCCGAGCGCCGCCTCGATGTGGCTGAGCGCGTCGTTGGGAGCCGTGACCCGGGCGGAGACCACCTCAGTGCGCTGCTTGACCTTCGCCTCGGACTTCGCCCGGCGTAGCCCGGCGAGCACCTCGGCCACCGAAGGCAGCATCGCGGCGTTGCCGTGCACAGCGTCCAGCGCCTCGGCCTGAGGCCACTCGGCGCTGTGGACGGAGCCCTGGCGCCACCACCGCCACACCTCATCGGTGGCGAAGGGCAGCACCGGAGCGAAGAGCCGCAGCACAGCGTCCAGGGTGGTGGCCAGCGCGGCCCGGACCGAGGCCTGGGCCTCCTCGCCGCGGGCGCCGTAGGCACGGTCCTTGACCAGCTCGACATAGTCGTCGGTGAACTGCCAGAAGAAGGACTCCACGCGTTGCAGAGCCCGGGCATAGTCGTAGCCGTCGAAGGCCGAGGTGGCCTGGGCGATGACCTCTCGGAGCTCGACGATCAGTGCGCGGTCCAGCGGCTCGGTGAGCACCTCGAGGTCCTCGGTCCCACCCACGATGTGCTCCTCGGTCACCCCGAGGTTCAGCGCGAACTTGGAGGCGTTGAGCAGCTTGATGGCCAGACGGCGGCCGATCTTCATCTGCGCGACCTCGTAGGCGGTGTCCGCGCCGAGCTTGGCTGAGGCCGCCCAGTAGCGCACAGCGTCGGACCCGAACTGGTCCAGCACGTCGTCGGGGACCACCACGTTGCCCTTGGACTTCGACATCTTCTTCCGGTCCGGGTCAAGGATCCAGCCGGAGATCGCCGCGTCGGTCCACGGCACGGAGCCATTGAGCGAATGGGCACGCACCACCGAGGCGAAGAGCCAGGTGCGGATGATGTCGTGGCCCTGCGGGCGAAGGTCGAAGGGGAAGACCTTGGCGAAGAACTCGTCGTCGTGGCTCCACCGGCCCGCGATGTGCGGAGTCAGTGAGGAGGTCGCCCAGGTGTCGAGCACGTCGGCCTCTCCGAGGAACCCCCCGGCCTGGCCGCGCTGGGACTCCTCGTAGCCCGGAGCGGTGTCGGTGGTGGGATCCACCGGCAGCTGCGACTCCTCAGGCAGCACCGGGGCGTCGTAGTCCGGCTCGCCGTCGGCATCCAGCGGGTACCACACCGGAATCGGCACGCCGAAGAACCGCTGGCGGGAGATCAGCCAGTCGCCGTTGAGGCCCTCCACCCAGTTCTCGTAGCGGGAGCGCATGAACCCCGGGTGCCAGTCGATCTCGGTGCCCCGGCGCAGCAGGGCGTCCCGCCGGTCCGCCTCGCGTCCGCCGTTGCGGATGTACCACTGCCGGGAGGTCACGACCTCCAGGGGCTTGTCGCCCTTCTCGTAGAAGTGCACCGCGTGGGTGATCTTCTCCGGCTCACCCTCCAGCAGGCATGCCCCGCGGAGCAGGTCCACCACGGCCTCCTTGGCGGAGTGGACGGTCTTGCCGGCGAGCTGCTCGTAGTTCGCCCGGCCCTGCGCGGAGGTGATCCATTCCGGAGTCTCACGGCTCAGCCGTCCATCACGACCGATCAGCGCCCGCGTGGGCAGCTGCAGCTCCCTCCACCAAGTGACATCGGTCATGTCGCCGAAGGTACAGATCATCGCGACGCCGGAGCCCTTCTCCGGGTCCGCCAGCCGGTGCGCCCTGACCTCGACGGCGACGTCGAACAGCGGTGAGGTCACCGTGGTGCCGAACAGATGCTGGTACCGCTCGTCCTCCGGGTGGGCCACCAGCGCGACGCAGGAGGGCAGCAGCTCAGGGCGGGTGGTCTCGATGAAGACCTTCTGCCCCTCCGCCGTGAAGAACGGGTAGCGGTGGTACGCGCCGGGGTGATCCTTGGCCTCCAGCTCCGCCTGCGCGACGGCGGTGCGGAAGGTGACGTCCCACATCGTGGGGGCCAGGGCCGTGTAGGCGTGACCGTTCTGCACGTCGCGCATGAAGGCTCGCTGAGAGATCGCACGGGTGCTGTCGTCGATGGTGCGATAAGTCTGAGTCCAGTCCACCGAGAGTCCCAGTCGTGAGAAGAGATCCTCGAAGACCTTCTCGTCCTCCACGGTGAGCTTCTCGCACAGCTCGATGAAGTTGGGCCGGGAGATGACGTCCCAGTCGCGCTGGTTCCTCGCGGGCTTCTCCGGAGGGGTGTAGCCCCGGATATAGGCCTTGGACGGGTCGCAGCGCACGCCGTAGTAGTTCTGCACCCGACGCTCGGTGGGCAGGCCGTTGTCGTCCCAGCCCAGCGGGTAGAAGACGTTCTTGCCGCGCATACGCTGGAACCGGGCCAGCACGTCGGTCTGGGTGTAGGAGAACATGTGTCCCACGTGCAGCGACCCGGAGGCGGTCGGAGGCGGCGTGTCGATCGAGTAGACCGCCGAACGCTCGGTGTCCTCCTCGAAGCGGTAGACCTTCTCCTGCTCCCACGCAGCGGAGAGCTTGTCCTCCAGCCCCTCCAGCGCCGGACGATCAGGCACCTGCGGGGTCTTCACCGGCGTCGCCGCCGTCTCCGGGACCGCGGTCACGGCCTCCGTGGGAATGTCAGCGCGTTCGGTCTCGATGACGGGCGAGTCTGTGCCCAAGTTCTGTTCAGCCATGCCGCCCATTCTTCCATGGGCGCGGGCTCCGTCGGGGCGCCGAGCAGCATCTCAGCATGCGGGAGGACCATGGTGGCGGCGCATGCTTCTCACTAGGGTGGTGTCATGATTCAGACGCAGTCCGCAGAGCCCCGCAGCGCCCTTGTCACAGGAGCCTCCTCAGGCATCGGTGCCGCCACCGCGCACCGGCTCACCACAGACGGCTGGCAGGTCTTCGCGCTCGCGCGCCGAGCGGAGAAGCTGGAGCACCTGGCCGAGCAGGAAGGCATCGTGCCGATCGTCTGCGACGTCACCGACCGCGAGCAGGTCGATGAGGCGCTGGCCCAGGTCACGGCGGAGGGCGGGATCGACACCCTGATCAACAACGCCGGCGGTGCGCTCGGCGTCGATCCAGTGGCCCAAGGGCGGGTCGACGACTGGGAATGGATGTTCCGCACCAATGTGCTGGGCACCCTGCATGTGACCCAGACGTTCCTGCCGATGCTGCGCGCACACGGCGAGGGCACCGTGCTGAACCTGACCTCCACCGCCGGCATCACCGCCTATGAGGGAGGAGCCGGATACTGCGCCGCCAAATCCGGCCAGCACGCCCTGACCTCGACGCTGCGGCTGGAGGAGGCCGAGCACAATGTCCGGGTCATCGAGGTGCTTCCCGGACTGGTGCAGACCGAAGAGTTCACCGCCAAGCGGCTCCGAGGGGACACCGCAGCGGCCGACGCCGTCTATCAGGGCGTGGAGAAGCCGCTCACCGCCGAGGACGTTGCCGAGGTCATCGCTCATGCGGTGAATCTCCCCCACCACGTGAACCTGGATCAGATCGTGATGCGCCCCGTCGCGCAGGCCGCCCAGCACAAGGTCATCCGCACTGGCTGAGAGCCCGCTCGTCACCGGCACGTCGCCGGTCCGCACGGACGGACGACGTACGACCCGGCAGGACTCCTCCGAGCGGAGGAGCAGAGGTCGGGCGTCGGCCGTCCGGCGGAAGACCCGTGAGCCGACGTCTCAGTCGAAGACGGGGCTCTCGGTCCTGCTGCGCTTGAGCTCGAAGAAGTACGGGTAGCTCGCCAGTGCCACCGAGGCGTCGAAGAGCCGGCCGGCCTCCTCGCCGCGCGGGATACGGGTGATGACAGGTCCGAAGAACGCCGTGCCCTGGAAGGCGACGATCGGGGTGCCGACGTCCTGGCCCACCAGAGAGATGCCCTGCTCGTGGGAGGAGCGCATCGCCTCGTCATTGACGTCGGTCTGCGCCTCCTTGAGAATCGCCTCGGCAAGCCCGAGCTCACGCAGCGCCTTGGCCGTGGCATCGGCGAAGTCCTTGTTGCCGTTGTCATGGATCTCGGTCCCCACCGCCGTGTAGAAGCGACCGACCTCCTCCTGGTCATATGCGAGCTGCACCGCGGTGGCCGCGCGAGAGGGGATCCAGCGAGCCAGCTGCTCCGCATCCTCGGCCGGTGAGGGCCTGTCAGCTTCATTCAGCACACCCAGGCTCATGACATTCCAGGTGACCTCGACGTCACGCACCTGCGCGACCTCACGGATCCAGCGGGACGTCACCCAGGCGAAGGGACACAGTGGATCGAACCAGAAATCAACGCGCTCAGCCATGCTCGGCTCCTCTCAGTCGGGATGTCTCCCCGTGCGGCGACTCCGCCCGAGGTGCACTTCCACCCATCTCCAACCCAACCCGACGCCGACGCATTCCTTCCGCAGTCGAGGCTCCGTGCTGCAGGTGAGCTCAGAGATGCTCGCTGACCGGGACGTCAAGACCCAGCAGCGCGTTCTCCGTGACCTCCATCAGCGCCGGGTGGATCCAGTACTGGCCCCGGGCCACCGTGTGGGCGTCCTGGCCGAAGCTCATCGCTTGGATGATCGGCTGGATGAGGTTCGACGCCTGATACCCCATGGCGTGGGCGCCCAGGATGGTGCCGTCCCGACGGTCGGCGATGACCTTGAAGATCCCGGAATGGTCCTCCATGGCCCAGCCGTAGGCGGTGTCGCCGTAGTTCTGCACCGTGACGGTGAGGTTCTCCGCCCCGATCCGCTCGGCGGCCTGCGGCTCGGTGAGCCCCACCTGGGCGAGCTCCGGGTGGGCGAAGACCGCGGAAGGGACGGCGTGCTGCCGTGAGGCGCGCAGGTCCTGAGGGTTCTCCAGATTGTGCGCCACGACCCGGGCTTCATGGTTGGCCACATGCTTCAGCTGTGCCGGCGAACTGACGTCTCCGAGGGCGTACAGCCCCGCCACGGGTGTCCCTCCGGAGAGGACCCGCTGGTGCTCGTCGACGACGATCCGACCGTCCTCATGCAGATCCAGCCCCGCCTCGGCGGCGCCCAGAAGGTCACTGTTCGGGCGACGGCCGATGGCGACCAGGACGACGTCGACGTCGTGCTCCTCCTGACGACCGTCCACCGTGACCAGCTGGGCCGTCACTCCGGCCCGGCCCCCGTCCCCCTCCGGATCCCGGGCGAGGACGGCGCCCAGGGTGCGTTCGTAGAGCACCGTCCAGCTCCGCTCGGCCTCTGCGGAGAAGGCGCTGGCCAGATCCGGATCCATGGCGGACATCAGACCGACGCTGCGATTGACCTGGATGACCTCGCTGCCGAGTCCGGAGAAGATGCCGGCGAACTCGCAGGCGATGTAGCCGCCGCCGACGATCAGCACCCGCCGCGGCAGGTCCTGAAGCCTCATCACCGAGTCCGAGGTGTGCACCTGCGGCAGGTCGATGCCCGGCACCTCGGGGAGCACCGGCCGGGAGCCGGCCGCGATGACCAGCTGTTCCGCGGAGACCTCGGTGCCTGCTGCCGAGAGGAAGGAGGTGGGGCCGGTCAGGGTCACCTGTTCCTCGAGCAGGGTGACGTGGTCGAGCTGGACGTCGCGGTAGTGGCGTCCGGCCTCGGAGATCGAGTCCACCCGGGCGAAGACCCGGTCCCGGATGGCCGGCCAGTCGGCTCCCCGGGCCTCCAGGTCGACGCCGAGCCGCTGGGCCTCCTCGGTGCTGTGGGCCAGCGCGGCGGGCCGGACGAACATCTTGGTGGGGATGCATCCGACGTTCAGGCAGGTGCCGCCGAAGGCCGCGGTGCTGCCGGCCCCGCGATCCGCCAGGACCACCGGCCGACCATCCCAGTGCGGTGTGATCAGTGAGTTTCCGGAGCCGGATCCGATGATGGCCAGGTCGGGGGTGAGCGGAGATCCCTGCGCGGAGTCGGTCATGGACTCATCCTAGGGGTGCTCTGCGGCGGACGCTGAGAGCTGTCTCCAGATGTCAGGACCGGGTGACCACCTCGTCGAGCAGCTCGAGGATGTGCCGGTAGGGCCGCCCGGTGGCGCGGGTCATCGCCAGCTCGCAGGTGCGGTTGAGCGAGGCATGGACATCCCCACCGAGGGCGAGGACCTCCGCGGCCTGGGCCCGGGTGGCCGAGGCGGTGAGCTCGGGGTGCAGCATGCCGCGGTCCCCGGCGAAGGCGCAGCATCCCCAGTCCTGCGGGACGTGCACCTCCTCGGCGACGGCCTCGGCGAGGAGGTGCAGGTCGGGGTCCAGCCCCAGCCGGCCCGAGGAGCAGGTGGGGTGGAGCACCATCCGTCCGTACCGGCGGTCCGTCGGGATCTCCAGCCGAGGCAGCACCTCCGAGGCGACGTGCTCGACGGCGTCTCGGACGGTGAATCCGGCCTGTTCGGCGATCAGCTGCAGTCCTTCGGTGCAGGAGGAGGCGTCGCAGACCACCGGCAGCCGGCCTCCCTCGGTGGCGCTCTCCAGGGCGCGCACGACCCTGTCGTGCATGGCGTCGTAGCCGTCGGTGAGCCCTTTGGACTTCCACGGGGTCCCGCAGCACAGATGTGGCAGCGCCGCCGGGGTGCGCAGGCGCACTCCGGCGGCCGTCGAGAGCCGGATCAGCGCGGCCGCCACGCCGTCCTGTCCGTCGCCTCCACTAGGGCGGCAACCCTGCGCAGGACCGAACATGGTGCCCGTGCAGGCGGCGAAGAAGACGGCCTGAGCCGCGGGGTCCCGGAGCCGCGGGCGGGGCGTCCCTCCCGCGGGCAGATCAGGCGTCCAGCGCGGGACCCGGTCCCTGCCCAGCAGCGCCCGTCCGAGGTCGGTGGCGGCAGCTGTCAGCGGCGCCGGCAGTCGGTGGGCGGCGCTCAGCGCCAGCCCCGCGCCGCGGGCGGCGCCGGCCCAGGCTGTGACGGCGGCGCGTCCCACCGCCTGTTCAGCGGGTCCGACGGCCTCGGCGCGCAGCCGGCGGACCAGGTCGCCGATGTTGATGAGCACCGGGCAGGCCGTCTGACACATGCCGTCGGCCGCACAGGTGTCCACGACGTCGTGGCGGTGCTCCACGCGCAGGCGCTCGGCGAGCTCCTCGTCGCCGCGTCGCTCGGCCCGGGCGATCTCCCGGCGAAGCACGATGCGCTCCCGCGGGGTGGTGGTGAGGTCGCGGCTGGGGCAGACCGGCTCGCAGTAGCCGCACTCCACACAGCGGTCGACCTCCTCCTCCACCGTGGGGCTCGTCTTGAGGTCACGCAGGTGGGCCTGCGGGTCCTCGCTGAGCAGCACTCCGGGGTTGAGCAGGGCATCGGGGTCGATGAGAGCTCTGACCTCCTGCATGACGGCGTAGAGCTCGTCGCCGACCTGACGGCGCACGAAGGGCGCCATGATGCGTCCGGTGCCGTGCTCCGCCTTCAGCGTGCCGCCATGGCGCAGGACCAGGTCGACCATGTCTTCGGTGAACGCCTCGTAGCGGGGCAGGGTGCCGCCGTCGTCGTCGAAGCGATCGGTGATCATGAAGTGGATGTTGCCGTCCTTGGCATGTCCGAAGATCACGGCGTCCTGGTAGCCGTGCGCC